>NZ_JBFUGN010000138.1:0-9746 GCF_056402895.1 Rhizobacter sp. P3_B12
TCTGGTCCGCCTTGAGCCAGTTGTGCAGCGTCTGATCAGCCACGCCCAGCACCTTCGACACCACCGCCAGGCTCTGCCCACCCTTGACCATCCGCACCGCCTCAAGCTTGAATTCCAGCGTGTAGCGCGCTCTCTTTGCCTTCGTCACTTTCGTTCTCCTTGCCTGGATTGAACCACTCAGCAAGGGATACGGATTCCGCGGGCAAGGTCAGTTCGCTTGCTGAGCTGATAGGCAATGGCCGACCCATAGCGGTCGGCGGGGTATTTCGGCTCGCGGACCCAAGCAGACCTAAACGTAGATGCAAGGCCGCGAAACTCTCATGCTCAGGGCACGCGCGCGGCAGCGCGGTGGACGGCGGCCAGATCGGGCGCACCGCCCGGCGGGAACTGCTCGGCGCACTGCGCGAAGCGCTCGCCGGCGGCCGGCATGGCGACGGCAACGGGAGCGCCGCCAACCAGCTAGCCCAGCCGCTCCTTGATGGCGCCCAGGCATCCTGCGCGGCCTGGGCCGCCTCGACGGCCTGGGCTGCCGCCTCCCACCCGGGTGCTCGGCGGGCGCCGAGCGCTGGGCAAGCGCCGCCGCAGGAGGCAAGCGTGGCGACAAAGTGCCAAAGCGCAGGGGCGCGGAATCATCCACCACCCCGGGGACTCCCCCATTGCGACGCACCGCGCCGGCCGGGGAACGTCGGCCAATCCACGGCTGCTTCCCCAATTTGAAGGACGCCGCCGCGGGCTCCGCAGCGCTACGCTCGCGCGTCCAAGCAACGCGGCCTGCCGCCCGATGTGCGCGGCACCGGCGCCTTCGCCGCAGGCCCGCCCCGGTAAGCGCTTTTGCGGGGAAGGAGGCGTTCTCATGGTTGCTGAAACATCGAAGAGCGAGCCCGGCGCYGCGCCCGGGGGGCGCCGTACTCTCTGGCTGCTGCTGGTCGGATTTGCCGTCCTGGCCATCGGCCTTTACCTTTGGCTTCGACCGCGGCATCTGGAGATGCTCGAGCCGCCTGCGCGATCAGCGGGGGCCGCCATGCACATCGCACCAAGCAAGTCCGTAGTGGTGGCCGATCTGTCGGTGTCCTACGCGTTGCTTCAGCAGGCGCTGAACGCCAAGCTCCAGGAGATCGCCGGCACGGTGCGAGACCGCAAAGATCTCAAGTGCATCCGCTCGGACGTCCCGCGGTTTCGCGAGTGCATCACCGCGCTCTACAACGTCTCCTATGCGCCGGCCGGCACAGCGACCGTTGCCCGCGACGGCAGCCTTGTCCGGGTCACCGTTCCGATGAAGTTCAACGGCGGGGCCGGCTTCAATGGCGAGATCGCCAGACTCATCAGCGCCCGCGACAAGTCGTTCGACGGCGCTTTCGAGATTTCGGTCTCTGCCTCTCTGGACTTCGCCGACAACTTCTGCCCGCTCATCGTGCCGGGCCAGGTCGCCTTCAAGTGGTTGTCGCCTGCCCGGGTGGAGGTTGTCGGCGACTCCAGCTTTAGGATCGCTGGGGTTAGGTTCGGCGTCGGCCCCTACCACCTGGACGTTTCCGGCTTCCTGACCCCAGCCATCAAGGAGGCCCTGGAGAAAGCGCTGGCCAACTCGCGCACTGCCATTCCTTGCCAGCCGGTGCTTGCGGAACTGCAGAAGCTTTGGCGCACCCACGCCATCGCGCTGCCTGTGGACGATATGCTCGGCAGCAAGATGCACCTGAACGTCGAGCCCTTAGGCATGGGCACTACCGGCCTCTTGGCCGAACAAGAGCAGTTGCGGGCCATCGTCAGCTTGTCTACCAACGTCGCGGTAGCGCCCGAGCCGATCGCCGCCAAGGCGCTCCCGCTGCCCAAGCACGAGCGGCTTGCTCCGCAACCGGGCGTCCTTAACATCACCCTGCCTTTGACGGTCCCGTACCCTTCCTTTGTCGCCCTGCTGGCGCCGCTGAAGGGGCAAGCGCAGCAGGCGCAGACACCGGCCGGCCCTGTCACCGTCGTGCCTGCTGATTTCGAGATCTATCCGGCAGGCGACCGCTTGGCCATCGGCGTGCAGTTCAAGGCAGACCTGCCGAGCTCATCGGCCGATGTGCAAGGCAAGCTATGGCTGGTGGCGAAGCCCACCGTGGAGGGCAACGGCTCCCAGGTTTCGCTGACCGACGTCCAGGTCTTTCGCAGCCTCGACAACGCTGCCTGGAACGCGTTGACGGCAGCTTTCCGAAACGTCATCAACCGCCAGATCGAGCAGCATGCGAAGCTCGACCTGGCGGCGCAGGATGCAAAGCTCGTCGCCGAACTCCAGAAGGCTCTTGGCGACCCCGCCAAGACCGGTGGCGTGCGCCTCCAGGTCAAGGAGCCCAAGGTCCGCCTCGGAGCCGTTCACCTCGGCGAGCAAGCCTTGCTCGTCGAGGTGAAGACGAGTGCGCAATGGTCGGCCGAGTTGCAGCAGTTGAGCCCGGCCCCAGGCCGCTGACGATGAACCGGTTGGCTCGGATCGTGGCGCTGGCCTGCTGCGCCGCGCTTACCGCCTGCGACGCCCCGCCGATCGAGGACTGCGGCCCCAACGCCTCGCCCACCGGCAAGACGGAGAAGCACCCGCATCCTCGCAAGCCGCTCAGCTGCGGCCCAGGCGTGCAGCTGGCGAACTTCTGCGTCTACGACGGTAACGGTCGTTTGAAGGCCGTGGAGCAGGAGGTCTCCGGCGTGTGCTTGAAGTTCGGCACGCCGTAGGACGCCTTCATATGGTGCTCGTCGGCCGCGCCCAACGTCAGGTGCGCCGGCAATAGAAGAAGCCCCGCCTGTGCGAACGAAGGGCGGGGCTTCGTTATGGACTGCAAGCAGTCGTTTAGATCGGCGCCGGCGCCGCCAGCACCATGCGCAACTGGGCCCGGATGCTGCCCTACATCTTCTCCACGCGCTCGGCAGCGAAGTGAGGCTCGACGAAAGAGTTGAGCTTCTTGCGCAGCCCCGGGCACATGTCCACGTGCCAGGTCGGGCCAGCGGCCGCGGGCCCTTGTTCACCCCCTGGTAGTCCGCATAACCTAAGGCCGCTCGCTCATCGCCGTGCAGCAGCGCACCGGCCATGTTCAGGTCGTTGACGTTTGCTGGGGTGCAGGCGACCGTGTGGACCAGGCCCGAGGAGGCGTCCACGCCGATGTGCGCCTTAATGCAGGAGTGACGGCTTCTCGGCTGGTTCAGGACCACTTAGGGAAACGACAGCTTCTGGCCGATTGTTGCCGCTCGGCAGCAGCGCTTCGTAGTCGACAGCCGACTCCGCGCGTTCGCGATCCGGGTGATGGGGCGAGCACGAGCACGATGAGAGAAGGGCGCGGCGCGGCGTATTTCAACCCTGGGAGTGCGTTCGCACAGCTACGCATCGGCTACGTTCAAGCCCGCCCGCAAATGCCGTGCATCGGCAGAAATCAGAAGGCGCTCTTGATCACGCCGCCGTCCACACGAAGCGCTGCACCCGTAGTTGCTGACGCGAGAGGACTTGCCACGTAGGCGACGAGCGACGCGACCTCCTGGGGCGTTTCGAAGCGCTTGATGAGGGAGGTCGGCCGCACCTTGTCGAAGAACTCTGCTTCGACTTCGTCGAAGCTCTTGCCGCTGGCGCGCGCCAGATCCTGCACGAAGTCGCCAACCCCGCGTGACTTCGTCGGCCCGGGCAAGACGCTGTTGACCGTGATGCCCGTGCCGGATACCGACTCCGCCAACCCGCGGGAAACGGCGATCTGTGCAGTCTTGGTCATGCCGTAATGGATCATCTCGGCCGGAATCTGCACCGCGCTTTCACTGGAAATGAAAATGATGCGCCCCCAGTTGGCGAGCTTCATGCCTGGCAGCACGAGGCGTGCGAGCCGAATGCCACTCAAGACGTTGACGTCGAAGAACCGCATCCAGTCTTCATCGGGAATGTCCTCGAAGGCCTTGGGCTCGAAGATGCCGAGGTTGTTGACCAGGATCTCGATGCCAGGATGGCGGCGAACGACTTCGCTGGCCGCCTCGGCGCCGCTCAGATCTCCCGCAAAGCCTTCGACCGATCCGCCTGTCTCCGAGCGCAGGCGAGCGACGGTCTCATCAACGCTGGATTGTGTTCGCCCATTGACGACGACGCGCGCGCCTTCCTGGGCCAGCGTGCGCGCGATGGCGTAGCCAATGCCTGCGGTGCTGCCGCTGACCAGGGCCAGCTTGCCGTTGAGTTTCAGATCCATGTTGTTTCTCCTTGATGGGCGAGCTTGAGTGGTGGATACCGGCCGGGGGACCGGTGGTGGAAGAAGAGGATGCTCACCTCAGCTGGCGCTCGTCGGCGTGAAAGCAAGGCTCGTCCCCTCGCAGGTGGCGGTGAGCTGGATGGACGTCTCGAAGGCTGCACAGCGCCTGTTGCCAGCGGGGTCCTCCAGATCGGGGTGCGTGACCAGCCGATGCGTTCCCGCCGCCCACGGGCGCGACGGCGTGAAGCGCCAGGCGGCGTCGCCTTCGGCGAGGGATGTCGTGCCGTCCACACGACGCCCATGCCCGTCCAGTACCGCGATCAGCGCCTCGCCGACCGAGCTGATGGGCATTTGCATATCGACCACCAATGTGTCACGGCTGCTGCGACGCGGCAGCGCGAGCTTCCAGCCTTCGGGCCGCAGAGGACGCGAAGCGGCGGCAGTCACCTGCCAGGTTTTGACCACGGGTGGTTGGGCGGCATCAGTACCCACCAAGCGCAGGCTGACCGTCGAACCCTCTTGCAATGCCCGCCCGGCGTCCAGGTTCGGCCCCACCCCGCTTTTCACACGGCCGGGGTCCATCAACACGGTGATGCGTCGACCATCCGCGCTCGGCAAGGTCAGGTCGAGCAGCGCGTGCCGGACTTCCCGGCCGTTGGCGTCGAGCAGCTTCAAGCGCGCGATGTCGAAGGGCAGGCGCTGAGGTTGCTCAAAGCGCAGCTCGATCCTCAGCAGGTTCTCAGGAACCGTCGGGCCCGCCGGATGAATCTCGACCGAAGCAGCCCCGGCCACGGACACGCCCACCAGGGCCACCATCGAGACAAGATGGCGCGCCAACATCATGGCTTGGGCGGCGGCGGCGCCAGGTCGGCATAGCCCTCGTCGGTGCGCAGCATGCGGTGCACGTCGCGCCAGTTGTCGTTCGCCGGGTAGTTGAAGTCCGCGAAGTCGTACTCGTTGACGAAGTCGCTCAGGCGCAGGAACAGGCCTTTGCGCATCGACACCAGCTCCATCGCGCCGCTGGCCTCGTCGCGGCGAAGTGCTGCGAAGAAGCTGGCATCCTGGTTGTCGATGTGCGCCACGCGCATCGGCACGTAGGTGGCCTTGAGCCCCAGGGTCGGTTCGGCAGGCCACTTGATCGGCGTGGACAAGCCGGGCTTCGTCGACGCTTCGGCGATGTCCGCGACCGACATCAGGTCGGCGGACTTGTGCGAGTGCGTCAGCAGCACCATCGGCCCTTGGCCGGCGTCGAACATCACCATGCCGGCCGGTGCGCTGCCCCAGCCGAACTCCGCGACCGTCTTGGCGGCGATGTGGGCGCCGTCCTTCAGGTCCTTCAACGGGATCGTCACCAGCGGGGAACAGGTGAACGCTGCGATCAGCGTCGGCTCGCCATTGAGGCTGGTGATCACCATCTTGCGTATGGGTGCGCGGGTTTCCAACTGATTGTGTACCGGGTGGTACATCTCCACGCTGCTGACGGCGGCGTTGCCCCTGAACGGGAAGTCGAAGATCCGCAGCGTCGACGCGAAGCTCGCATTGGACAGCCCGGCGACGTAAAGCTTGCCCTCGTGGAACTTCATGTCGGTCACGGTGAAGCTCGCCGCTGGCGTGTCGCGCCACAGGCGCTTGTCGGCGGCGGGCAGGTTGCCGATGGCAACCGATTCGCGCCTGCGTTGGTCCAGGTTGACGATGCGCACCTTGCCGGCGGCGTCCACTGACACCAGCACGGGTGCCGGCATTGCGCTCGCAGTCTTGCCGTCCACCGACAGCGAGATGTAGGCGACTTCGCTGCCGGGCCGCACCGCCATGTCCTCGAAGCGCAGGCTCTCAGGACGGGTGTGAAGCGTGCGCGCGATGGCGCCGGACACGTCCTTCACGTTGAATGGCACCGGAGCGCCGGGTGCGACGGGCGGCAACGTGATGGCGTGCAACTGGCCGCCACGCCAGTCCGCAACGACCACCGTGTTCGCATCGACGAACGCAATCTTGCCGGCGGACAGCACCGGTGCGCCGATGGCGTGGGACGCGTGCAGGGCCAGCGTCAGTACCGCCAGGCGCAGCGCCTGGACGGCCCGGGCTTTCCTGGTCGACGCGCCGGGCTGCGGAGATTGGGGCTGTGGATTCATGAAGGGTGCTCCTCAAAGGGTGGAGGCACTTTCCGGCAGATCCGACGGTGCGCCCAGTCTCGACCGGGCGAGGCGCACCTCTCTCCTTCGGGTCATGCCCGGTGGGGACTACAGCCGACCGCCGGAAGCTGCGCCAGGAAGGCTCCCGGACCGGACGCCGCCCTGTTCTGCGGCGCGCTCGCGCCATACGCTGAAGCCCGCCACGGCCAAGCCACCCAGCGTCAGCACGGCTGCCACCCACGGGAGGCTGGCCAGGCCGGGGCCGTGTTCGATCACCACGCCGCCCAACCAGGCGCCCAGCGCGTTGCCGAGGTTGAAGGCCGCGATGTTCAGGCTGGAGGCCATGCTCTGTCCGGCGCCCTGCGCCTGGTTCAGCACGCGAAGCTGCAGCGGGGCGACCGTGGCGAACGCGCCTGCGCCCAGCAGCCCGACGAACAGGACGGCGGCCACGCGGTTGCCCATGGCGAAGCCCATCAGCACCAGCACGATGGCCAAGGCCGCCAGCGAGCCCAGCAGCATGCGCACCGGCGCGCGGTCGGTCAGGCGGCCGCCGACGACGTTGCCCAGGATCATCCCGACGCCGAACATCAGCAGGATCACCGACACGCCGGCCTCGGCAAATCCCGTGACCTGGGTCAGCAGCGGCTGGATGTACGTGAAGACGGCGAACACGCCGGCGAAGCCGAAGACCGTGGCGGCGAGGCCCAGCAGCACGTGCACCCGTCCCAGCACCTTCAGCTCCTCCTTCAACGAGACGCCGCTGCCACACCCGGCTTCGCGCGCCGAAACGAACAGCGCGATGACCGTCATCGCGACGAGGCCGATCACGCACACCGCCCAGAACGTCGATCGCCATCCGAAATGCAGGCCCAGCCAGGAACCCACGGGCACGCCCAGCAACGTCGCGACCGTCAACCCGGTGAACATCGTGGACAACGCCGCGGCCTTGCGGTCCGGCGACACCACGCTCGTGGCGACCACGGCGCCCACGCCAAAGAATGTGCCGTGCGCCAGCGACGTGACGACCCGCGCGACCATCAGGACCGCGTAGTTGGGCGCCAACGCGCAGGCCAGATTGCCCAGCGTGAAGATGACCATCAGCGCCAGCAGCGCCGTCTTGCGCGGCACTTTGCTCAGCGATGCCGTCAGCAGCGGTGCGCCAACGAAAACGCCCAGGGCGTAGCCGGAAATCAGCAGGCCGGCGGTRGGCACGGTGACCTGCAGGTCTGCGGCGAGCTGCAGCAGCAAGCCCATGATGACGAATTCGGTGGTGCCGATCCCGAACGCGCCAATCGTCAGCGCGTAGATGGCCATCGAGGAACGCTTGCCATCCCGGGCGGGAATGCTCGCGTTCGGCGTCTGTGTGTTGTTCATGCGGCCTTCTCGAAAAGAGTGGCTGGGACGCATGGACGCGTCCCGGGGTTGACGAGGCCATCAGCGAGCGGTGTCGCCGTTGATCGAACGCGCGGCGGCGTCGATCAGCGCGGCGACTTCGCGCGGGTGGGACACCATCAGCGCGTGCGAACCGCCTTTCACCACGACGGTCTTCCTGGCCTGTGCCCGTTCGGCCATGAAGCCCATCGCCTGCGGCGGGATGTTCAGGTCGCCCGTGCCGTAGATGGACCAGCTTGGGACGGCCTTCCAGGCCGGGGCGGGAGCAGCCTCCGACAGCGCGGCCGCCTTGATCGGGCGCTGTGTGGCGGCCATGGCCTGGGCCTGGGCCAGCGGCACGTCGGCCGCGAACTGGTGCGGGAACTTGTCCTGCTGGACGTAGAGGTCCTCTCCACCATCGTCGAGCTTGACCGGTGCAGCCAGCGCAGGCGGCAGCGTAGAGCCGGGGAACCTGCCCGTCAGGTCAAGGGCGCTTTCGCCTCGGTCCGGTGCAAACGCGGCAACGAACACGAGCGCCTTCACATTGGGCAGGCCGTTGGCCGCAGCAGAGATGACGGCGCCGCCATAGGAGTGGCCGACCAGGATGACCGGGCCGACGACGGAGCGGGTCAGCGAGGCGACATAGGCACCGTCGCTGGCCACGCCTCGCAGCGGGTTCGCGGCAGCGATGACGGGGTAGCCCTGTTTGGCCAATTCGGCAACGACGCCGTTCCAGCTCGACGAGCCGGCGAAGGCGCCGTGAACCAGCACGATGGTCGGCTTGAGAGCAGCGGCTGGCGCGGGCGCGACCGCGAAGACCATGGCACCAGCGGCGATGGAGAGCTTGATGAGGTTCAGCATGGAACGTTCTTTCATGAAGGTGCCGACGAGCGGCGGCGTTGGAGGAAACTTCAAAGTCAGGCCGAGGCGATGAAACGGTCGAGCCGAGCGGCGTCGAGCACGGCCGACAGGCCGGTGCGCAACCGGGCAATGGGCGTTTCGTCGTCGAGCGCGGCGTTGCAGCAGGCAAACCAGGCCAGGATCTCCGCGGCGTCCATGGCGCCCGCCAGTTCCTCGGCGACGACCGAGACGTCCGCACGCGGCGTGCAGCCATCGGCATGCAGCTGGAAGGCCGGCAGCCACCGTTGCGAGCCCTGCGTGATGCTGCGTAGGCGGTCGCCGCCCAGCAGGTCATCCAGTTCCTGCGGCTGCCATCCCTGCTGCCGCCAGCGCTCGCGCAGCCGCGCCTCCGGGATGAACCCGCCTTCCGGGGCGAGCCGTTGCGTCATCAGGCCGAAGAAGTCATCACCCGATGTCTGCGTGGCAGTGGGGCGGCGGGGGCAGTGGGTGGCGTCGAAGCACATGGCCTGGGTCCTGGTCGGTGGTGTTCCTGAAGGCTAGGCACATCCAGCGCAACGCGCCCCTCCCACATGGCAGCGCCGGCCTCTTCCATTCGGAGGGTGTCGACCGCCCGAACCGTCCCACATTCGGCAACGATCCCGTGCTCGGTAGCGATCCCTGCGCGCGGCAGTTACGATTCGGACTGGTGTCTTGCGGCCTTGATGTCACGCGCTTCCATGGTTATGACTTCGGAAAGTCAGGTCTACGTTTTCGACGGCTTCACGCTGGATGTGGGCCGTCGCTCGTTGTCGCGGGATGACCAGGACGTGGTGCTCGGCAGTCGGGCGCTGGACCTGCTCATCGCGCTCGTGGAGCAGGCCGGTGAAGTGCTGAGCCGTGACCACCTGGTCTCGCGCGTCTGGCCGCGCACCTTCGTCGAGGAATCCAGCCTGCGCGTGCACGTTGCCGCGCTGCGGAAGGCGCTGGATGACAGCGCTGCCGGGCGTCGCTACATCGCCAATGTGCCTGGCCGCGGCTACAGCTTTGTCGGCCAGGTCGGCCGCCAGCGCCGTGGCTCGGCTGCGTCGCCGGCCGAGGTCGAGCGGTCCGTGCTGCCGCCGTTGGCGGGGCGCGAATCGACGCTGGCCACGTTGGCCACGATGCTGCAACGCTGTCCGGTGGTGAGCATCGTTGGCCCCGCTGGCATGGGCAAGACCAGCAC
>NZ_JBFUGN010000139.1:0-9727 GCF_056402895.1 Rhizobacter sp. P3_B12
ACATCGCACCGGTATTTCAGTCGCGTGCGGATCTCGTCGAGCAGCAGCTTCAGCGCGTCATCGAGCATCGTGCTGGGCAGCGTGATGCCGTCGAAGAAGCGGCGGATGCGCTCGATCGGCATCAGCATCAGGTCGTGCACCGTCAGGCCGGGCAGCGCCTCGAGCTGCGGGCGCGACCAGGCGGTGCCCTGCGGCAGGAAGCGCTTTTCGGGCGGCAGCACGCCATCGGCATCGGGCTGGCTGCCCAGGCGCCACAGCAGCGCCTCGGTCTTCAGGCGCGCGCCGCCGCAGGTGGTGCAGGGCGTGTAGCTGCGGTACTTCGACAGCAGCACGCGGATGTGCATCTTGTACGACTTCGATTCGAGGTACTCGAAGAAGCGCTTGATGCCGTACCACTGCTTGTTCCAGTTGCCCCTCCAGTGCGGCGAGCCGTTGATGACCCAGTCGCGCTGCGCCTCGCTCAGCTGCGACCAGGCGGCGTCGCGCGGGATGCCGGCCTCGGCGGCGTACTTCAGCAGGTCGTCCTGCGAGTCTTTCCAGGCCGGCGTCTGGATGGTCTTGATCGCGCCGGAACGCAGCGTCTTGCGGTGGTCCGGGATCACCAGCCCCCAGTCGACGCCGATCACGCGGCCGAAGCCACGGCAGGTCTCGCAGGCGCCCATCGCCGAATTGAACGAGAACAGGGCCGGCTGCGGCTCGCTGTAGCGCAGGTCGCTGTCGGGGCAGTGCAGGCCGGTGGAGAAACGCCAGAGTGCCGGTTCGCCTTCCTCGGCCACCACATAGACATTCACCCGCCCGCTGCCGCGCTTCAGCGCCGTCTCGATCGCCTCGACCGCGCGCACCTTCTCGGTGTTCTGCAGCCGGAAGCGGTCGGCCACCACGTCCAGCACCTTGCGCGGCCCGGTCGGCGTCGCGACCTCGCGCTCGGCCTGCACGCGGGTGAAGCCGCTGGCCGCCAGCCACTGCTCGATCTCTTCCGGCGTCGTCACGGCCGGCAGCTCGACCGGGAAGGTCACCACCAGGCGCGGATCGCCCAGCGCCGTCCGGCTCATCAGCTCCGCGTAGATCGTCTCCGGCGTGTCATGCCGCACCGGCTGCGCCGTCTGCTTGTCGAACAGCTCGCCCGCCCGCGCATACAACAGCTTCAGGTGGTCGTTCAGCTCGGTCATCGTGCCGACCGTCGAGCGCGAGGTGCGCACCGGGTTGGTCTGGTCGATCGCGATCGCCGGCGGCACGCCGTCGACCCGGTCCACCGCCGGCCGGTCCATGCGGTCGAGGAACTGCCGCGCATAGGCGCTGAAGGTCTCGACGTAGCGCCGCTGCCCCTCGGCGTACAGCGTGTCGAACACCAGGCTCGACTTGCCCGAACCCGACGGCCCGGTCACCACCGTCATCTCGCCGGTGCGGATGTCGAGGTCCAGGTTCTTCAGGTTGTGCTGGCGGGCGCCGCGGATGCGGATGACACCGGACATGGGGAGGGCTTTCGGAATGCGGAGCCGAAGATTCTAGGGAGCCGCGACGGGTGAGCGCATCCGCGGGCCATTGGTCAGCAGCAGTCAGTAGCCGCCGGCAACCGGTCTGACCCGCAGCAACAGATCGGACACGCGAGGCGCATTGCCCGGACGGGGCCCATTGGCTACCATGCGCGACGCTCTCACGCGTGCCGTCTGCGCGTGGCGTCATGAAAACACCAGCCGTTCCACCTCTCCCGCCCGTCCACCCCGACAGCAGCCGCGCCACGCGGCTCATGGATGTCGTCGGCGAGGGCGTGTGGGAGCACGAACTCACGTCGCTCCAGCCGTCGCAGGCCTGGCATTCGCCGCGCTGCCGCGACCTGCTCGGGCCCGGGCTGGCTGACGAGCCATCCGCACTGCGTGCGCAGGTCGACCCGCCGGACCGGGCGCACTGGGATGCGCTGGTCGGCGCGGCGATCCGCGCGCCGGGCCGCAACGTGCAGGGCCGGCTGCGCCTGCGCACGGCCGACGGCAGCCCGCGCTGGTTCCAGGTGCGCATGCGCGCCACCGCCGACGGCACGGGGCCGGCCACCCGGCTGGCCGGCAGCCTGCGCGAGGTCGACAGCGACCCGGCCTCCGGCCAGGCCAAGGCCGCCTTCCTGGCCCACATGAGCCACGAACTGCGCACGCCGCTGAACGCGGTGCTCGGCATGACCGAGCTGGCACAGCGGCTGGCCACGCACAACGAGCAGCGCGGCTACCTCGACCTGGCGCAGCAGTCCGGCCAGGCGCTGCTGCGCCTGCTCGGCGACGTGATCGATTACGCCCGCGCCGAGGCCGGCGAGCTTGCGCTGCGGATGGAGACCTTCGACCTCGCGCAGCTGATGGCCGAGACCTGCCGCGGCTTCATGCCGCAGTTGCGCGAGCGCAAGCTGACGATGCTGTACGACTACCTCGGCGAGCAGACGCGCTTCCAGGGCGATCCGGCGCGCGTGCGCCAGATCGTCTCGAACCTGCTGGCCAACGCGACGCGGTTCACCGCGCAAGGCCATGTCGCGCTCGTCACCGAGGTGCGGGCCCAGCCCGACGGCCCGTGGCTGCTGCGCATCCAGGTGCACGACACCGGCACCGGCATGGACGACGCCACGCTGGAGCGCGTGTTCAAGCCCTTCGAGCAAGGCGACAACAGCGCGCGCCGCCAGCACGGCGGGACCGGCCTCGGCCTGTCGCTCACGCGCAAGCTGGCCGCGCTGATGGCCGGCCGCGTGACGGCCACCAGCCAGCCCGGCCGCGGCTCGGTGTTCACCGTCGAGCTGCGGCTCGCGGCGGCGGCCCAGCCGGCCGCCGCGCCGCACCCGCCCGGCCATGCCTGGCTGGTGGTGCGCGGCGCGACGACCTCGCCGTGGCTGCCGCGCCGCATCGAGCGCCTGGGCTGGACCACCGAGCTGATCCCCGACCTCGCACAGGCCACGCAACGCGCCCGGCTCGGCGGCCGCCTGCCGGACTGCGTCGTGCTGGCCGAGGACGGCCTCGACGACAGCAGCGACCTGGAAGCGCTGCGCCRGGCGCTGCCCGACGGCACGCGCGTCACGCTGCTGCTGCGCCCCGACTTCCACCAGCCGGTGCTGCTCGAGCGCGCCGCGCGCAGCCGCATGGCGGTGCTGCTGAAGCCGCTGACGCCGGCCGAGCTGCGCACCGTCGCCAGCCCCGAGGCCCGCCCGGCACCGGCACGGCCCGAGCCGTCGACCCCGATGCGCCCCGGCATGCACGTGCTGGTGGTCGAGGACAACCCGCTGAACCAGCTGGTCGCGCGCGAGATGCTGATGGTGCTGGGCATGAAGGTCAGCGTCGCCGCGAGCGGCGAAGAGGCGCTCGCGCACTGCCTCGAGAAGGCGCCCGACCTCGTGCTGATGGACATCCAGATGCCGGGCATGGACGGCGTCGAGGCGACGCGCCGGCTGCGCGCGATGCAGGCCGACGGCACCCTGCCCGCCTTCCCGATCGTCGCGCTGACCGCGCATGCGCTGGCCGCCGACCGGCAGTCCAGCCTCGATGCCGGGATGGACGAGCACCTGACCAAGCCGATGCAGTTCGAGAGCCTGCGCACGGTGCTGGATCAATGGCGCCCCGATGACGCCGGGCTGACAAGCGACGACGAAGGCGGGCCGACCGCGAACTAAGTCGCGCCGAATGCGACTGGGTGGACATTTCGTCCACTTGACGTGCTCGCGCGGCCGTTGCGTGTGAAAACATCCCGCCCTGCCGTGCGCGGTTGGGACAGAGTCGTCGACACGGCCAACGATCCAGAGAAGAAACCGGAGACACCATGAAGCAGCTTCTTTGCGTGCTGGCCTTGTCCAGCCTCGCGGCCAGCGCGGCCGCCCAGATCCTGATCGGCCAGACGGCAGGCTTCACCGGCGCGGTCGCCGCCGGCGTCAAGGAGACCACCGACGGCGCGAAGATGTACTTCGACGCGATCAATGCGCGCGGCGGCATCAACGGCCAGAGCATCGAGCTGGTCTCGATGGACGACAAGTTCGATCCGAAGCTCGCGGCCGAGAACGCGAAGAAGCTGATCACCGAGAAGAACGTGGTCGCGCTGTTCCTGGTGCGCGGCACGCCGCACACGCAGGCGATCGCGCCGCTGCTGGCCGAGTACCGGGTGCCGCTGGTCGCGCCGTCGACCGGCGCGATGGTGCTGCACAAGCCGGTCAACCCGTACATCTTCAACGTGCGCGCCACCTACCAGCGCGAGGCCGAGCGCGCGATCCGCCACCTGAGCCTGATCGGCATCGAGCGCATCGCGGTGCTGCACGTCGACGACAGCTTCGGCGTCGACGCCGTCGTCGGCGCCGCGGCCGGCTTCACCGCGGTCGGCAAGCAGCCGGCCGCGGTCGAGAAGTTCGACCGTGCGAAACCCGACTTCAGCGCGATCGTGCCGAAGCTGGTCAAGATGAACACGCAGGCCGTGCTGTTCATCGCCTCCGGGGCCGTCGTCRCCGAAGGCACGAAGGCGCTGCGCGATGCCGGCAGCCCGGCGCAGATCGTCACGCTGTCGAACAACTCCTCCAGCGGCTTCATCACGTTGATGGGCGACAACGCGCGCGGCGTGATCGTCACGCAGGTGTTCCCGTACGAGCGCTCGATCGCGTCGCCGCTCGTCAAGGAAGCGACGGAGCTCGCGAAGGCCAAGGGCTTCGAGGCGGTGTCGCCCGCGATGATGGAAGGCTTTGCCGGTGCGAAGGTGCTGGTCGAAGGCCTGCGCCGCGGCGGCGGCACGCCGACGCGCGACAAGCTGCTCGCGGCGCTGAACAACCTGCACAAGTACGACATCGGCGGCATGGAGGTCAGCTTCAGCACGAGCGACCACAGCGGTCTCGATTTTGCAGATCTCTCCATCATTGGATCCGACGGCAAGTTCCGTCGCTGAGCGCTTCGCGCAGCACGTCACGCCCTTGAGGGCGTGACACGCAGACAGGCGTACTGCACGCAGGCACGCCCGCCCTGCCCGTGAAACCATGGATTTCCTTGTGTTCACAGACAGAGCGGAGACACCTGATGAAGCAGTACCTCGGTGCGTTGGCCCTGGCGGCCACGATGATGTCGATCGGCGCCCCCGCCGCAGCCCAGCTCCTGGTCGGACAGACCTCCGGCTTCACCGGCCCGGCGGCGGCCGGCGTGAAGGAGAACACCGACGGGGCAAAGCTCTACCTCGACTGGGTCAATGCGCAGGGCGGCGTGCACGGGCAGCCGATCCAGCTGGTCTCGCTCGATGACAAGTTCGAGCCGCAGCTCAGCGCCGAGAACGCGAAGAAGCTGATCGTCGAGAAGAACGTGCTGGCGCTGTTCCTCGGCCGTGGCACGCCGAATGCGCAGGCCGTGCTGCCRCTGCTCAACGAACACCGGGTGCCGATGATCGCGCCGTCGACCGGTGCGATGGCCCTGCACAAGCCGCTGCAGCCCTACGTCTTCAACGTGCGCGCCACCTACCAGCGCGAGGCCGAGCGCACGATCCGCCACCTGAGCCTGGTCAGCGTCGACCGCATCGCGGTGCTGCAGGCCGACGACAGCTTCGGTGCCGATGCGGTGCAGGGCGCCATGGCCGGCTTCGATGCGATCGGCAAGAAGCCGGTGATGCTGGAGAAGTTCGATCGCAGCAGGCCCGACTTCAGCACGCTGGCACCGAAGGTCGCGAAATCGGGCGCGCAGGCGGTGCTGTTCATCGGCTCGTCGAGTGCGGTGGCCGAGGGCACGATGGCGTTGCGCCATGCCGGCTCCGCCGCCCAGGTGGTGACGCTGTCGAACAACGCGGCCAGCGGCTTCATCAAGATGATGGGGGTCAACGGCCGCGGCACCATCGTCTCGCAGGTGTTCCCGTACGAGCGCTCGATCGCGTCGCCGATCGTCAAGGAAGCGCTCGAGCTCGCGCGGGCCCGCAAGCTCGATGGCATCTCGCCCGCGATGATGGAAGGCTTCGCCGCCGCGAAGGTGCTGGTCGAAGGCCTGCGCCGCGCCGGCCCGGCGCCGACGCGCGAGCGGCTGGTGGCCGCGCTGAACGGCCTGACCCGCTACGACATGGGCGGCATGGAGATCAGCTACAGCGCCACCGACCACACCGGGCTCGACTTCGCCGACCTGTCCATCATCGGCAACGACGGCAAGTTCCGCCGGTGATCCGTGCGACCGGATGCAGCCGCGTCATTCCCACGGCAGCATCAGCGTCACCATCAGCAGCTTCTCGAACTCCGGCTCGAAGCGCTCGACGATCGCCTGCGGGTCGTTGCACAGCGCATCGTCGGTGACCAGCCCGAACTGCACGCCGCCGCCGTAGCTCAGGATGCTGACGCCGACGCCGATGTGGCCGGACTGCGGCACCCAGAACATCGTCTGGCGCAGCGTCGAGCCGCAGAACTTCAGCGGCACGGCCGGCCCCGGCACGTTGGTCATCACCGCGGTCGCCTTCTTCGCGAACAGGTTCAGCAGCGCATCCTGGGCCGGCTTGATCAGCAGCCCGGCCACCGACAGCACCGCGAACGCCAGCAGCGGCTGGTAGCTGCCCTTCAGGTCGGTCATGCGCGCGCGCACCGCGTAGACGCGCTCGACCGGGTTGCCGATGCCGATCGGCAGCACCAGCGGCACCAGCCCGAAGCGGTTGCCGAGCTGGTGCGCCTTCTCGAGCGGGCGCAGGTTCACCGGCACCATCGCGCGGATCTCCTGCCCGTCCGGGTTCTCGCCGCGCGCGCGCAGGTAGCCGCCGATCGCGCCGGCCACGCAGGCCAGCAGCACGTCGTTGACCGAGCAGTTCAGCGCGCGGCCGATCGCCTTCACCTGGTCGAGCGGGATCGGCTCGCCCCAGGCCACGTGCTTGCGGCCGACCGGCGTGCCCTTCAGCGAGGTCGGCGAATCGTCGGGCATCAGCGCGAGCGCGGCCACGTCGCTCAGCACCTGGTAGCCGGTGCGCGCCATGTCGAGCGAGCCCAGCAGCGGCTGCTGCGGATGGGCCAGCATCTCCATCGATTTGGCGATGCCGCCGCCGTACATGCCGATCGCCTTGACGGTCAGGTCGGTCAGCGGCTTGACGACCGCGTCGGAAAGCCAATCGGCATCACCCTCTTCGTCATCCGCCTTGCCACGGGTGCGGCGCGGCGGCGGGTCCTGGCCGCCGTCGGTGATCGACAGCATCACCGAGATCAGCGCGATGCCGTCGGCGATGCAGTGGTGCACGCGGGCGATCAGCGCGCTGCCGCCCTCGTAGTCGTCGACCAGGTGGAACTGCCACAGCGGGTGGGCCCGGTCCAGCGGCGTGCTGCTCAGTTCGGCGACGCGTTCCTGCAGCGCCTGGCGGGCCGACTGGCCGCGCGCGCGCCGCAGCGGCTCGTGCAGCACGTGGCGCTGCAGGTCGAAGGCGGGGTCGTGGACCCAGCTCGCGCCCATCGCGTCCTCGACCACCTTCTGGCGGAAGCGCCCGTACTTCAGCAGCTTGTCTTCGACGCGCTCGCACAGCGCGGCGTGCGTGATGGCCGGCTGCAGCAGCCAGACGCCGACGATCATCATCAGGTTCACGTCGTTGTCCATGCGCAGCCAGGCGGTGTCGACACGGGACATGCGCTGGGCGGCGACGTGGGTGGAGGTGGGCATCGTCGAGGTCTCCTGGGGGGATGAATCTTGTTGTGCGAGCGACGATGATGGGTAACATTCGCCGCGTCAATGCCGACTTTCACCCAAGCATCCCCGGAGACATTCATGGCCGACCTCAAGACCCTGTTCGAAGCCGCCGTGGCCGACTCGAAGAACCTGCCCGAGAAGCCCGACAACATGACGCTGCTGAAGATCTACGCGCTGTACAAGCAGGCGAGCAGCGGCGACGTCGACGGCAAGCGCCCCGGCTTCACCGACATGGTCGGCCGCGCCAAGTGGGACGCCTGGGATGCCGTCAAGGGCAAGCCGGCCGACGAGGCGATGCAGGAGTACGTCGACCTGATCGAATCGCTGAAGGAATGACCCGCGATCGCCAGCCCGGCCTGGACACGCTGCGGGCCCTGGCGATCCTGTTGGTCTTCGCCTACCACTACCGGGTATTCGTCAGCGGGCAGGACACCTTCGGCTGGGCCAGCGCGATCGGCTGGACCGGCGTCGACCTGTTCTTCGTGCTCAGCGGCTACCTGATCGCCAACCAGTTGCTGGGCGGGCTGCTGCAGGAGCGCCGGCTGTCGTTCGGCGCGTTCTATGCGCGGCGCGCGCTGCGCACGCTGCCGAACTTCTGGGTCGTGCTGGCGCTGTACTTCCTGCTGCCGGCGGTGATGGGCGGGCGCGAGCCGCCGCCGCTGTGGCGCTTCCTGACCTTCACGCAGAACATCGATCTGCAGCCGGGCACCGCGTTCTCGCATGCCTGGTCGCTGTGCATCGAGGAGCAGTTCTACCTCGGGCTGCCGCTGGCGCTGTGGGGCGTGACGCGGCTGCGGCACCAGCGGGCACTGGCCTGGGCGCTGATCGCGGCGCTGGTGCTGGCGGCGATCGCGTGGCGCAGCGCGCTGTGGCTGCAGTACGGCCGCGAGGCCGGCGGCGCGATCGAGCGCTATTACCCGACGGTGTACTACGGCTCGCTGTCGCGGCTCGACGAGTTCCTGCCCGGCGTCGCGCTCGCGCTGCTGAAGAACGGGCACCCGCAGGCCTGGGCGCGCCTGATGCAGCACGGCAAGGCCCTGTTCGGGCTCGGGCTGGCCGCGACGCTCGCGATGCTGTGGGGCCTGATGAACTTCTACGAGATCGACGGTTACGGGTACGGCTACCTGATGAGCGGCTTCGGCTACTCGCTGATGGCGATGGCCTGGGCGCTGCTGCTGCTCGGCGCGCTGAGCCGCGGTTCGCCCCTGCAGCGCTGGCGGGTGCCGGGCGCGGCCTCGCTCGCGCTGTGGTCGTACGCGCTGTACCTGACGCACAAGCCGATCGCGTTCATCGTGAACCGGCAGCTCAAGCCGTGGGCGCTTCCGGCGCCGCTGCTGGTCGTCGTGATCTCGGCGGCCTGCCTGCTGGGCGGCTGGCTGCTGTTCAGGCTGGTCGAGACGCCGTTCATGCGGTGGCGGGATCGGTGGGTGCCGCGGCAGTTCGATGCGCCAGGCGGATCGACGCAGGGCACACCGGCTGCCGCGCGTTGACCGCCGAGACGGCTAACCCTTGCTCTTCTTCGCCGCCGCCTTCTTCGCCGGCGCCTTGCCCCCCGCCAGCAGCGCATCCAGGTTCTTCTCGATCTCGCCCTGGATCGTGCCGGCGAAGGCGCCCATCAGGAAGCCGAGCTTGGCCTGCAGGTCGAAGTGATCGGCTGCGACCACCAGCTCGCCGCTGACGCCGGAGCGCGTGAACTCCACCGTGTCGCTGTCCTCGCCCTCGATCACGGTGCATTCCATCTCGAATTTCTTCTCGGCCTCCTCGGCCCATTTCCATGCGATCTCGCGTGCGCGGGCCAGGCCCAGGTCGTGGTCGCGGTGGATGTGGATGTCGGGCATGTCGGTCTCCTCGGGTCCTTATGGGGTCGTCGTGGTCGCCACGGTGGCGCCGGCGGCCAGTGTCGCGCGCCGTTCGTCGCGCGGCAACGCGGCAATGCGGCGCACCTCGGCGTAGAAGCGGTCGAAATCGCGGCCCTCGCGTTCGAACAGCCGCTCGAACTGCGGCACCAGCTCGTTGTAGGCCGCCAGCACGCCCAGCGATGCATTGTTCGCGCGCGCGAACCAGTTGTCGTAGCCGGCGTAGCCCTGCCACGCACCGGCCTTCAGCGC
>NZ_JBFUGN010000140.1:0-9711 GCF_056402895.1 Rhizobacter sp. P3_B12
CGGCAGAACCTTGAGATCCCCATCTACGAGGACGGCGAGGAATCGCGCGACTTCGTCCACGTGGACGACGTGATCGAGGCGCTGTGTCGCGTGCTGCAGGCCGAGCTGCCGGCCGGCACCACGCTCAACGTGGGCAGCGGCGTGGCCACCTCGGTGAGCACGCTGGCCCGCACGCTGCTCGAGGTGTCCAGGCTCGCAGTGCCGGTGCGCGTGACGGGGCAATACCGGGTGGGCGACATCCGGCATTGCTTCGCCGACCTGTCGCGCGCACGGGCGCTGCTCGGCTTCGAACCACGGCTGTCGCTGAGCGACGGCCTGCAGCGTTTCGTCGACTGGGCGCGCACGCAACCCGTCTACGAAGACCAGTCGGCCCGCGCCACCGACGAACTGAAGAAGATGGGCCTGACGAACGCGTCGCGCTGATCCATGGACCCGATCGACACCTCCCGCCTGTCGGGGTTGCTGCAAAGCGACCTCGAACGCTACTTCTTCTACAACGGGCAAGCCGGCAGGATCCCGCGCAAGCGCGACCTCTGGCGCAATTTCCTGATCCCGCGCTGCGCGCCGGTGGCGATCTACCGGCTGTCGAGCGCGTGCCAGAAGAAAAACTGGAACGGCAGCGCCAAGCTGTTGACCTGGCTCAACTTCTACCTGCACGGCGTCGAGATCAGCTCGCGCTGCGACATCGGTCCCTACTTCTACATGCCGCACGCGAACGGCGCCGTCATCGGCGCCACGTCGATCGGCAGCCATGCCGTGATCTACCACCAGGCCACCCTCGGCGCCAAGACCATCGAGTACGCCGACGACGGTCGCCCGCGCGTGGGAGACCGCGTGCTCATCGGCTCCGGCGCCAAGGTGCTGGGCGGCATCACCATCGAAAACGACTGCCGCATCGGCGCCAACAGCATCGTCATGACCAACCTGCCGCAGGGTTCGCTCGCCGTCAGCCCGCAGGCCCAGATCATCCGTACAGGAGCACTCTGATGTTTTCCATCTCCACGCCATCAGGCGACAAGATCAGCATCCCGGCCTCCGCCGGGGAAGACAATCCGTACTTCCGGCCCGACCAGCTGGCCGAGGCCGCGAGCTACTTCCATGACCAGGGCTACGTCGTCATCCGCGGCGGCGCCCCGGCCGAATTGTGCGACCAAGCCCGCGCGGCCTTCGCGGGCCAGATCAAGAAGTACCCGGATTTCCTCTACCGCCAGACCGGCGGCAACCCCGAGCGGAACCGCTTCAACGACCGCTCGTTCGTGATGAACCCGATCCTGAACGTGCAGGACGTTCCCACCGCGACGCTCGGCGACTTCCGCAAGAAGGCTCTCAAGACCATCTGCAACGACCAGGTCAAGGCCTTCCTGCGCACGCTGTTCGGCGAAGACCCGAAGCTCGTGCAGTCGATGTATTTCGAAGGCAACTCGCAGACCTGGCCGCACCAGGACACCTACTACCTCGACAGCGAGAAGATCGGCACCATGGTGGCCGCCTGGTATGCCGTCGAGGACATCCAGCCCGGTGCCGGCCGCTTCTTCGTCTACCCGAAGAGCCACCTGATCGATCTCGCCAAGAACGGCGGCGACTTCGACGTCGCGTTCAACCATGACCGCTACAAGAAGCTGATCGTCGAGATCATCCGCGACCATCGGCTCGAATGTCGCGCGCCCGCGCTGCAGAAAGGCGACGTGCTGTTCTGGCATGCGCGCACCATCCACGGCAGCCTGGAGACGCTGCAGCCCGATTTCAGCCGCTCGTCGCTGACGGCGCACTTCATCCCGTCCTCGCACCGCTTCCTTCAGTTCCAGTCGCGCATCAAGCCGTTGAAGAACACCGATTTCGAAGGCTGGTCGGTGCACCACCCGAAGTCGCTCGACAGGCTGCGCAACCGCGCCATCCTGTTCTTCGAAACCAGCTTCCCGAAGTCGTTCCAGCGCGCCAAGTGGCTGACGGTCAAGCTGCTGGTCACCAAGTGATCAGGCAGGGAGAGGGGGCATGAAGCGCCTCGACGGCCAGCGCGTCCTCCTGGTCGCGCCGCGCTTCTTCGGCTACGACAAGGACATCGGCGGCGAGATCTCGCGGCGTGGCGCGCAGGTCGACCTGCTGCCCGATCGGCCCTTCGATACACCGCTGATGACGGCACTGACGCGCCTGAGCCCGGCCCGCGTGCTGCCCGCCGCCGACCGGCTGTACGAGCGCCTGCTCGCCGGCTTCGGTGCGCGCCACTACGACACGATCCTGGTCGTCAACGGGCAGACGCTGTCACCAGTGACGCTGCGCCTGCTCCGCAGCCGCTTCCCGACGGCACGCCGCGTGCTGTACATGTGGGATTCAGTCGACAACCGCCGCGGCGTCATCGACAACCTGCGGTTCTACGACGACACCTTCAGCTTCGATCCGGCCAGTGCCCGGCAATACGGCATGCGCCTGCGGCCGCTCTTCTTCTCGAGCGGCTTCGAGCGCCCGCCGGCCGGCGGCTTCGAACACCACATCAGCTTCGTCGGCACGGCGCACACCGACCGTTTCGCCGTCATCGACCGCCTGCGCCAGACCCTGCCGGCCGGCCTGAACGCGTACTGGTACCTCTACCTGCAGGCCCCGTGGGTCTACCATGCCTACCGGCTGTCGAAGCCGGCCATGCGCCGCTCGAAGCGCGACGACTTCCGCTTCGCCCCGCTGGACAAGGCCACGCTGCAGTCGGTGTTCTCGCGCTCGCTGTCGGTGCTCGACATCGAGCACCCGCGCCAGCGCGGGCTGACCATGCGCACCTTCGAGACCATGGGATCGCACAAGAAGCTCATCACCACCAACGCGCAGGTGCGCGACTACGACTTCTACCGCCCCGAGAACATCTGCGTGATCGACCGTGCGGCACCACGCGTGCCTGCCGGCTTCTTCGAGTCGCCGTTCGTGCCGGTGGGCGAAGCCTTGTACCGCCGCTACAGCCTCGCTGGATGGGTCGACGAGGTGCTCGGCGACACGGCGCCAGCCGCCTCGGAGCAGGCCGCATGATCCGCCGCGCCCTCGTCACCGGAGCCAGCGGCTTCATCGGCACCCGCCTCGTCGACCGCCTGCTGCGCGACGGCATTCCGGTCGTCGCGCTGTCGCGGCGCGGCAGCCGCCGCCCGGGCCTGGCCGCGGACATCCGCGTGGCCGACTATGCCGATGCCGGCGCGCTGCAGGCGGCCTTCGCCGGTGCGCAGGTCGTCTTCCACCTCGCGGCGCGTGCGCACCAACTCGGCGAAGACACCGCGGCACCCTGCATCGACGAGCGCTACCGTGCCGCCAACGTCGACAGCGCCGTCGCCGTCGCGCAGGCAGCACGCGCGGCAGGCTTGCAGCGTGTCGTGCTGGTCAGCTCGATCGGCGTCAACGGCAACGCGACCAGCGGCCGACCGTTCAGCGCCGACGACCGGCCGAACCCGATCGAGCCGTACGCGAAGAGCAAGTGGCTGGCCGAGCAATCGGTGGCGCAGGCGCTGGCCGAAGGCCCGACCGACTACGTCATCCTGCGTCCCCCGCTGGTCTATGGTCCGGGCTGCCCGGGCAACTTCCTGAAGCTGATGAACCTGGCCGCGCGCGCTCCGCTGCTGCCGCTGGGCGGGTTGCATGCGCCCCGCACCCTGATCGGCGTCGACAACCTGGTGGACGCCCTGCTCGTGGCGGGCGCACACCCGCAGGCATCGCGGCGCACCTTCCTGGTCGGCGACGCCCGCGACACCGACGTCGGCGAGATCCTGCGGACGCTGGTGCGAGGCTGCGGACGTTCGTCGCGCGCCGTGGTCGACGTCCCGGTGTCCTGGCTCGCTGCGCTCGCCCGCATCGCCGGCAAGGCCGACACCTGGAACAAGCTGGCTGCCAGCCTGCAGGTGGACGGCAGCGAGTTCCAGCGGGCGACCGGCTGGCAGGCCCCGCAAGACCCCGTCGACGGCCTGCTGGAAGCCGCCCGCCACCACCGGACGAACCATCGCGACTCCTCCTCTCCATGAACGCCACGATCCTCCTCTGTTTCGCGCTGGCCGGCGGCCTGGTCGCCTGGGGGCTCACTGCGGCCGTCAGGCGCTATGCGCTGGCGTCGCAGCTGCTTGACCTGCCCAATGAGCGCAGCTCGCACCAGGTGGCCACGCCACGCGGCGGCGGCGTCGCGATCGTGACGTCGTTCCTGGCCCTCACCGTCATCGCCTGGCTGCTCGGCATGATCGACGCGCGCTTCTTCGCGGCGATCGTCGGCGCCGGCACGCTGGTGTCGGTGCTGGGCTTCGTCGACGACCGCTCGCACCTGCCGGCCCGCTGGCGCTTCCTCGGGCATGCCGCGGCAGCCGCCTGGATCCTCGCGTGGATGGGCGGCATCCCGCCGGTGCCGGTGTTCGGTACCCGCATCGACCTCGGCATCGCCGGGCTGGTCGTCGCCGGGGCCTACTTGGTCTGGTCGACCAACCTGTTCAACTTCATGGACGGCATCGACGGCATCGCCAGCATCGAAGCCATCACCGTGATGGTGGCCGCAGGTGTCCTGTGGATGCTGTACGCCCCGGGTTCCGGTGGACCGGTGCCAATCCTGCTCGCAGCCTGCGTCGGCGGCTTCCTGGTCTGGAACTACCCGCCCGCCCGCATCTTCATGGGAGATGCCGGCAGCGGCTTCCTCGGCATCATGGTCGGGCTGCTGTCGCTGTGGTGCGGCCACATCCTGCCGCACCTCTTCTGGAGCTGGTTCATCCTGTACGGCGTGTTCATGGTCGATGCGACGGTGACGCTGGTTCGCCGTGTCAACCGGCGTCAGCCCTTCTACCAGGCGCACCGCAGCCACGCCTACCAGTACGCGTCACGCCGCCTGCGGTCGCACCGCAACGTGTCGCTGGCGATCGGGGCTATCAACTTGGCATGGTTGCTGCCGCTGGCCTGGCTGGTCGCCGAAGGGCGGCTGGACGGCGTAGCCGGCGTGGTCATCGCCTATGCCCCCCTTGCCTGGCTGGCCTTCAAGTTCAAGGCCGGCGACGCCGCGGCGCAGGATGGCGCCGCAACCCCGCACCGGAGCTGAGCCCATGTTGCGATCCGCCCTCGGGCATTACCTGTCCCAGCTGCCGCCACGCGCCAAGCTGGCGCTGATGATCGGCGGCGACGCCTTGTTCCTGCCACTGTGCGTGATGGCATCGGTGGCGTTCCGGCTCGGCTCGCTCGGCAATGCACTGCAGACCTCGCTCGACATCCAAGTCATCCTGGGCCTGCTGACCCTGCCGGTGCTCGGCGTGGCAGGCCTGTACCGAACCGTGGTGCGCTACATCGACGTGCGCGTGGTCGCCGCCGCCAGCGGATCGCTCGCGATCGTCGTGCTGATGGTGTTCCTGCTGGCGCTCGCGCTGAACGTCCACGTGCTGCCGCGTTCGTCGCTGCTGATCTACTGGTTCGTCGCGTTCACGTACGTGATCACCTCGCGCTTCATCGCGCGCCAGCTGCTGCGCCAGGGCCTGAAGCGGGCCGGGCTGCCGCGCCTGCACACCGCGATCTACGGGGCTGGCGACGCCGGAGCGCAGCTCGCGCAGGCCATGCAGTTCAGCACCGAGTACAAGGCAGTGTGCTTTCTGGACGACCGGCCCGATCTGCACCGCAAGACGGTTGCCGGGTTGAAGGTCTACGCGCCGGAAGACCTCGCACGGGCGATCGAGCGGCACGACGTCGCGCAGATCGTGCTGGCCATCCCGTCGGCGACGATGCAGCGCAAGCGCGAGATCATCGAAAGCCTCGAGAAGGCCGGCCTGCCCATCAAGCTGCTGCCCGGCCTGGTCGACATGGTCAACGGCCGCGCCGACGTCTCTGACATCCGCGAGGTCGACGTCGCCGACCTGCTCGGGCGCGATCCGGTGCCGCCGCAGGCGGCGCTGTTCGCCCGCAACATCTCAGGCAAGGTGGTGCTGGTCACCGGGGCCGGCGGCTCGATCGGCGGCGAGCTGTGCCGCCAGATCGCGTCGCAGAACCCGAGCCGCCTGCTGCTGCTGGACCATTCCGAATTTGCGCTCTACTCGATCGACCAGGAACTTCGGCAGCTGCATCCTTCGATCGACATCGTCGCGTGCCTGGGCTCGGTCCTCGACGAAACGCTGTTGTCCCGGCTGCTGCGCGAGCACGGGGTGCAGACGATCTACCACGCGGCCGCCTACAAGCACGTGCCGCTGGTCGAAAGCAACATCCAGCAGGGCCTGCGCAACAACATCGTCGGCGCGCAGGTGCTGTCGCGCGCCGCGCTGTCGTCGCACGTCGAGACCTGCGTGCTGGTCTCGACTGACAAGGCCGTGCGTCCAACCAACGTAATGGGGGCGTCGAAGCGCGCGGCGGAACTGATCTTCCAGGCCGCGGCCCACCGCAGCGGCAGCACGACCTTCTCGATGGTCCGCTTCGGCAACGTGCTGGGCTCGTCCGGCTCGGTGGTGCCGCTGTTCAAGCGACAGATCCGCTCGGGCGGGCCCATCACCATCACCCATCCAGACATCATCCGCTACTTCATGCTGATCCCCGAGGCCGCGCAGCTGGTCATCCAGGCCGGGGCGATGGCGCGCGGCGGCGAGGTGTTCGTGCTCGACATGGGCGAGCCGGTGCGCATCGCCGACCTGGCCCGCTCGATGATCCGGCTGTCGGGCCTGACCGAACGCACCGAGACCCAGCCCGATGGCGACATCGAGGTCCGGTTCGTGGGCCTGCGCCCCGGCGAAAAGCTGTTCGAGGAGCTGCTCATCGGCAACGAGGTCGTCCCGAGCGGGCATCCGCGCATCATGTGCGCCCGCGAGCGCTACATCGATCCGATACTGCTCGACAAGATGATCGAATCGCTGAAGGTAGCCTGCGACAGCAACGACATCGACGGCATGCTGCGCCAGGTCCGCAACCTGGTGCCCGAGTACCGCTCGGCCGACGAAGTCAACCGCGAAGCGGCGGCCTCGCTTCAGGCACGCTGACCGCCGTCGCCATCCGGCGCGGGTTGCAGCGCACTGTGGCCGGGCACGGTGAGCACAGGCAGGCCCGTCTGCTTCGCCAGCGCAATGGCATGCTCGCGCTGCCCCTCGGTGGCACCCGGCATGGCCACGATGACATGGGTGGCGCCCGAGCAGATGTGCGGGCGCGTCACTTCCGACAACGAACCGAGGACGGGGATGCCGGCAATGCGCTGGCCCCGGTTGGCCGGATCGTCATCGAGCAACGCGAGGACGTACCACCCGTCGCGCAGGTGGATGCCGGCGATCAGACGGCGCGCGGCATCCCCCGCCCCCATCACGACGGCGCGGCGCTGCTCGGTGCCGGCGCCGTTCACGCGCGCCCGCGCGTGTTCGCCGATCCCCCGATAGCTCATGCGCACCAAGCTGAGCGCCACCACGGTGAACAGCGGATGCAGCAGCAAGACCGCCCGCGCGACGGCACTCAGTTGCGCCATCAACACGACCACGGCGCTGCCCATGCCCGCCAGCATGCAGGCGGCCAGGATCCGCTTGAAGTCATCGAAGCCGAAGAATCGCCACAGGCCGCGGCGCGCACCTGTCAGGCCCAGGCAGGCCAGGTAGGCCAGCACGACGCCAAAGGAGACATAGTCGTCGTACCAGGGCCGCCCGGGCTGCCAGCGCTCGAAGCCCAGCCGGAACAGATAAGTCGCATGCCAGCACGCCAGGATGACGACCGCGTCGACCGCAGTGGCCACCCAGGCGCGCCTGGGATCGAGGGTCGACATCGCTTCATCGAGCCACACCCACAGTTTGCTGTCGTTCATGGGAAGAAATCTCCTCGTTGAGGACAAGGGGGGCAGGAACACCGTGCTCAGCGTGAGCCCCAGCACGCGCAGGTCATGGCCGACGTTGGCGTTGTCCACGTACTCCAGCGCATATTGCAGCTTCGACGGCAGGATCACCTCCAGGTACTGCCGTTCCGGGTCGCGCGCCTGCGTCAGCAGGTCGTTCTCGTTGCGGTAGTGCAGCGAGGCCATGTCGGTGATGCCCGGGCGCACGCTCAGCACGCGTTCGCGCGTGGCGGGCGGGTAGTGCTCGACGTAGCGCGGCACCTCGGGTCGGGGCCCCACCAGGCTCATCGTGCCGCGCAGCACGTCGATCAGCTGCGGCAGCTCGTCCAGCTTGTACTGGCGCAGGAACCCGCCCGTCCGGGTGATGCGGGCATCGCCGGCAACCGTCAGCTGCGGCCCGACGGGATGTTCGGCATGCGTCATGGTCCGGAACTTGAAGATCCGGAAGTGGCGGCCGTACCGACCCACCCGCACCTGGCGGAAGAACACTGGGCCGGGCGAGTCGAGCTTGATGCAGGCCGCCGCCAGCAGCAGCAGCGGCGAGAGGAGCAGCAGGYCCAGCGCCGCCGCGACGATGTCCAGCCCCCGCTTCAGCACAGGGCTCAGCCGAGCGCGTCGGCCACCGCCGCGATCACACGCTGGGTGTCCGATCCGGTCATCTTCGGATAGATCGGCAGGCTGACCAGGCGCTCGTAGGCGTGCTGGCTTCTCGGGAACTGTTCCGGCCGCAGGCCGTAGCGGTCGCGCCAGTAGGGTTGCAGGTGCAGCGGGATGTAGTGCACGCTGCAGCCGATGCCGGCCGCGAACATGCGCTCGATGAAGGTATCGCGCTGCAGCGGCGCCKCATCGGTGAGACGCACCACGTAGAGGTGCCAGGCGTGAATTTCACCGGCAGCCGCCGCCGGGGGCAGCAGCAGCGRCAAGCCGGCGAGGCCCGTGTTGTAGTGCTCGGCAATGGCGGCGCGGCGCTGCTGGAATTCATGCGCCCGCTTCAGCTGCTGCAAGCCGAGCGCCGCCGCCAGGTCGGTCAGGTTGTACTTGAAGCCGGGCGCGACGATCTCGTAGTACCAGCTCGGCACGCTCGCGGTGAAGCGGTCGTAGGCGTCGCGGCTCATGCCGTGCAGGCGCATCACCTGGATGCGCTTGGCCAGGGCGGCATCGCGCGTCACCACCATCCCGCCCTCGCCGGTCGTGATGGTCTTGTTGGCGTAGAAGCTGAAGACGGTCAGGTCGGAGTCGAGCGTTCCGACCAAACGGCCCGCCGACGTCGTCGGCAGCGCATGCGCCGCGTCCTCCACCACCTTGAGCCCGTGCCGCCGCGCCAGCGCCAGCAGTGCGGGCATGTCGGCCGCCAGCCCGCCGTAGTGGACTGGGATCACGGCCTTGGTCCTGGGCGTGATGGCCCGTTCGACCGCTTCGACATCGATGCACATCGTGGTCGGGTCGAGGTCGACGAGGATGACGTCGGCGCCGAGGTAGCGCACGACCTCGGCCGTCGCGGTGAAGGTGTGGGTGGTGGTGATGACTTCGTCGCCCGGGCCGATGCCCAGGGCCTCGAGCGCCAGGTGCAGACCGGCTGTCGCCGAATTCACCGCCATCGCATGCAGGCCGGGGTCACCGAGAAAGTCGCGGAAGGCCTCCTCGAAGCGCTTCGTCTTCGGTCCGGTGGTCACCCAGCCCGAGCGCAGCGTGTCAACGACCTCGGCGATCTCCGCCTCCCCGATCTCGGGCAGCGCGAAGGGCAGGAAAGGCAAGGGGCTGGAGGACTTCATGTCAAGCGGTTCAGCAAGGGGCGTGGAGAGGCGCGGCACGGCAGTTTAGGGCCAGCGGGTCCCCGGCAGGCTCACATGACCTGGGGGCAGGTGACTGAACGCTTCAATGCGACAGTCGTGATCGATCACGACGCCGACGTCGACGATCACGCCCCGCCCCAGATG
>NZ_JBFUGN010000141.1:0-9696 GCF_056402895.1 Rhizobacter sp. P3_B12
GCGCCCGCTCGGCGCGCGCGGCCGCGGCCGGGTCGTCGCTCGCGCGGTTGACGCGCTTGCCGGTGGTGAGCTGCTCCTGCGCCGAGCTCAGGTCGTCCTGGCGCTTCATCAGCTGCTGGAGCGAGGCGTCGTAGGAATTGGAGGTGCTGATGCGCATGGTGCCGGATTTCCTGGTCAGCCTGCCGCGGTCTGCAGCAGGGTGTCGAACACTTGCTGGGCGACCTGCAGCATCTTGGCTGCGGCCTGGTAGCTCTGCTGGTACTGGATCAGCTTGGCGGCCTCTTCGTCGAGGTTGACGCCCGACTTGTTGGCGCGCGCCGATTCGGCCTGCGACGCAGCGGAGTCGGAGATGCTGGCCGCCGTCTGCGCACTCTGCACGCGCACGCCGATGTCGGACAGCGCGCTCGCGTACGCATCGGTGATGGTCTTGCCCGGCGTGACCGAGCCATTGGCCGCCGTGCTGCCGCCGACGATGTTCTTCGTGCCGATGCCGACGAAGGCCAGCGCATTGCCGTTGTTCGCCTCGGTCGACGTGGTCGGCGCAACCGACAGCGTGTCGCCGCTCTTCGGCACGCCGTTGAGCTTCAGCTCGAAGCCGTTCAGTGCGATCGGCGAGCCGGCCGTCCAGGTGCCGGTGCCGGTGGAGACCTGCGCGCCGGTCGAGTCGAGCAGCTCCCAGCTGTAGTCGCCGGTGTCGGACGTGAAGCTGACGTTCGCCGTCAGCGTGCGGTCCAGCGAGGTGCTCACCGCGGCCAGCGAGCCGAGCGTCGCCGTGCCCTTGTTGGTCGCCGTGAAGGTCGCGGTCACCGGCGAGGCCGCGGCGATGCCGTTCGGGTCGCTCAGCACCGCGCGCATGTCCTTGGCCGCGTTGCCCACCGGCTGCAGCAGCGTGCGATCGCCGGCCACCGAGGTGCCGGCCGTCATCTGGATCGTCATGCCGTCGACCGTGACGCCGGTGGCCATCTGCGCCGCACTGAACGGGCTGCCGACCGCGGCCGTGTTGTCCGACAGCCGCGTCAGCGAGTAGTTGGTGCCGTCGAACTGCAGCTCGTAGTCGCTCGCCTGCACCTGCGTGGTGTCGGTCAGCGTGACGCCGAAGGCCGCGTCGCCCGCATTGCTCGCGGCCGGCAGCGAGCGCGGCGCGCCCACCGCGTACAGCGGCGATCCGGGGCCGGCCGGCTTGCCCATGTCGAGGCCGAGCGATTGCTGCTGGTTGACCGCGCCGCTGATCGCCGCGGCCATCTGGCCGAGCAGGTTGCGCGCGTCGACCAGGTCGTCGTTCTGGAAGCGCAGCATGCCGGAGATCGAACCGTCGGACAGCGCATCCTGCGGGATCATCGACGACAAGCCGCTGCCCACGCTGATGCCGAGCTGCACCTTCGACGGGTCATACGGGTCGGCCACCGTCGTCAGCTTGTTCGCGTTGGCGCCCAGCACCAGCGCCTGGCCGCCGCCGACGAACACGCCGATGCTGCCGTTGTCGGCCTTGATCGTCGTCACGCCGACGAAACCGCTGATCTGGCTGATCAGGTTGTCGCGCTTGTCCAGCAGGTCGTTCGGCGGCTGGCCGGTGCCGTTCAGCGCCTGGATCTGCTCGTTCAGCTTGCCCACCTGCTGGGCCAGGCTGTTGACGGTGTCGACCGAGCTCTTGATGTCCTGCGAGATGCCGGTCTGCAGGCTCTGCAGCTGCTCGCCGGCCGCGGCGAACTTGTCGGCCAGCTCCTTCGCGCGGGCGATCACCACCTGGCGCGCCGATGAATCGGCCGGCTGGTTGGCGACATCGACGAACGCGTTCAGCAGCTCGCCGGCCGAGTAGCCGACGCCCGATTTGCCGGTGCCGAACACCGCCTCGACCTGCTTGAGCTGCTCGGCGCGCGCGGCGTCGCCGGCGGCGGTGGCCTTGGTGGCCGAGGCCTGCGTCGTCAGGAAGCTGTTGTACGAGCGCGTGACCGAGCTCACGTTGACGCCCTTGCCGAAGAAGCCGGCCCCGGTGAACTGGCCCTTCGCGGTCTCCAGCACCACCTGCTGGCGCGAGTAGCCCTCGGTGTTGGCGTTCGCGATGTTGTTGCCGGTGGCCTGCAGCGCCGCGTAGTTGGCGAACATCGCCCGCGTGCCGATGCCCAATAGTGCCGAAGAACTCATGCGTCGTGTCCTTCGCTTACGCGGTGGCACGCTGCAGGCGCAGCGTCGTGTTGATCATGTTGGTCAGCTTCTTCGCGTACTCGGGGTCGGTTGCGTACCCCGCGCGCTGCAGCCCGTTCGCGAAGCCCTGGGCCGAACTGCCCGCCGAGACCACCTTCGCGTAGCGCGGGTTGTCCTTCATCAGCTTCGCGTAGTCCTTGAACGATTCCTCGTAGCTGCCGTAGGCGCGGAACTTGGCCTGCACCTTGCGCGACTGGCCGTTGACGACCTCGGTGGTCGTGACGGTCGTCGTCGGGCCGGTCCAGTCCTTGCCGGCCTTGATGCCGAACAGGTTGAACGAGCTGCTGCCGTCGGAATTCCTGATCTCGTGCCGGCCCCAGCCGGATTCGTGCGCCGCCTGCGCGACCATGAAGGTCGCCGGGATGCCGGTCTCGGCCTCGGCCGCCTTGGCGGCGCCGTCGTGCAGCTTCAGGAAGCCCATCTGGCGCTCCTTCCCCTGCAGCGAGGTCGGCAGCGGCGCGGTGCCGCTCTGGCCGGTGGCCGCCACGGTCTGCGCCGAGGCGCTGTCCTTCGCCATGTTGGCCAGCGGCTCGCCGAGCTGGCGCTCCAGGTGCCTGGCGATCATCTCCGACAGCCCGCCCGGGCGGCCGCTCAGCGATTGCGCGAACTGCGTGTCCAGCAGCTCGGTGCCCATCTGCGTGCCGGAGTTCTCGAGCATCCCCGAGCTCAGCGTCGCCTGCCGCATGCTCTTCATCAGCTGCTGCATGAAGATGCCTTCGAACTGCTTCGCGGTCTCCTTGATCGCGGCCTTCGGGTCCTTCGATGCCGCATAGCGCAGCCCGTCGACGCCCTGGGTGTCGCTTGCCAGGCGCTGGCTCGGCAGGCCGGAGGGGGGCAGGTTGATCGCCATCAGATCACCTCGAGTTCTGCGTTGAGGGCACCGGCGCTCTTCATCGCCTGCAGGATCGCCAGCAGGTCCATCGGCGTCGCGCCGAGCGCGGAGAGCGCCTTCACCACGTCGGCCAGCTTCGCGCTCGCCGGCAGCTGGATCAGCGCGCCGGCCTCCTGCTTGATCGTGATGTCGGCCTTTTCCTTCGCGACGGTGGTGCCGCCGCTGGACAGCGGGGACGGCTGGCTGATCACCGGCGTCGTGCTGATCGTCACCGACAGGTTGCCGTGCGCGACCGCGCAGGCGCTGAGCGTGACGGTCTGGTTCATCACGACCGAGCCGGTGCGCGCATTGATCACCACCTTGGCGGCCGGTGCGGCCAGCTCCAGCGGCAGGTTCTCGATGTCGGCCAGGAAGCCGACGCGCGCATCGGGCGAGGCCGGCATGCGCACGCGCACGACGCGGCCGTCGATCGCGTGGGCGGTGTCGGCACCCATCTTCGCGTTGATGGTGCGCGCCACTTCGCGCGCGGTGCTGAAGTCGCTGGCGTTCAGGTCCAGCTGCAGGAACTCGCCCTGGTTCAGCGGCGTGGCGACCGCGCGTTCGACGGTGGCGCCTTCGGGCACGCGGCCGGCGCTCAGGTGGTTGATCTGCACCTTCGAGCCGGCGGCCGAGGCGCCGGCTCCGCCGACGATCAGGTTGCCCTGCGCGAGCGCGTAGATCTGGCCGTCGGCGCCCTTCAGCGGCGTGGCGATCAGCGTGCCGCCGCGCAGCGACTTGGCGTTGCCCATCGACGAGACGTTGATGTCGATCGTCTGGCCCGGCTGCGCGAACGGCGGCAGCTGCGCCGTCACCATCACCGCGGCGACGTTCTTGACCTGCATCGTGGTGCCCGGCGGCACGGTGACGCCCATCTGCTGCAGCAGCGCGTTCAGGCTCTGCTGCGTGAAGGGGGTGGAGGTGGTCTGGTCGCCGGTGCCGTCGAKGCCGACGACCAGCCCGTAGCCGACCAGCTGGTTGGTGCGCACGCCCTGGACGGCGGCGACTTCCTTGATGCGGGCTGCCTGCGAGGACAGCGGCCACCACAGCGCGGCGCTGGCTGCGACGACCGTCAGGCTGATCAGCAGTCGCAGGATTTTTTCGGTGGCAGTGAAGGCTTGCATGGTCGGTTCATCCCCAGAGGATGGAACCGATTCTGCGGAAACTTAAATGGGCAGAACGTTCAAAAAGAACCGCCCGAGCCAGCCTATTCCATTCGCATCGGCCTGCGCGCCGCGGCCGCGGTGCTCGATGCGCACGTTGGCGATCTGCGCCGACGCGACGCTGTTGCCCGGCTGGATCGCCCGCGGGTCGACCTGGCCCGAGAAACGCAGCACGTCGACGTTCTGGTTCACGCCGATCTGCTTCTCGCCGGCCACCACCAGGTGGCCGTTGGACAGGACTTCCGTCACGGTCGCGGTGATCGTGCCGGAGAAATCGTTGGTGTTCTCGGTGCTGCCCTTGCCGGCGAAGGTGTTCGCCGAATTGCCGGCCGCGTTGGAGCGCAGCAGCGCATTCGGGTTGACCAGCGGCACCGCGCTGACGCCGGCGGCGACCGAGCCGCTCTTGTCGATGGTGCTGGTGCTCTTCTGGCTGGCCGAGACCTTTTCCACGATCTGCACCGTCAGCGTGTCGCCGACGAGCCGGGCGCGGTAGTCCTCGAACAGCGGCCGGTACTGGCCGGACTGGAAGATCGAGCCGTTGTTCACCGCCGGTGCCGCGATCGCCTCGGGCCGCGCGCGCGTCGGCTCGGCCACGTCGACCTTGGGCAGCGGATAGAGCGTGCTGCAGCCGGCGAGCAGGGCCGGCGCGGCCAGGAGGGCAAATCGCTTCATGACGTTGTTCAGAGTTGGCTCAGTTTCTGGAGCATCTGGTCGGAGGTGGTGATCGCCTTCGAGTTCAGCTCGTAGGCGCGCTGGGTCTGGATCATCGCGACCAGCTCCTCGACCGGGTTGACGTTCGAGGTCTCGACGAAACCCTGCTGGATCAGGCCCAGCCCGTTCAGCCCCGGCGTGCCGACGTTCGGCGTGCCCGAGGCCGCGGTCTCGGTGAACAGGTTCTGGCCCTTCGGCTCGAGGCCGGCCGGGTTGATGAAGTTCGYCAGCTGCAGCTGGCCCACCGTCTGCGGCGCGGTCTGGCCGGGCACCGTGACGGTGACGGTGCCGTCGTTGCCGATGCTCACGCTCTGCGCGTTGGCCGGGATCGTGATGCCGGGCTGCACGGTGTAGCCGTTGTTCGTCACCAGCTTGCCGGTCGCGTCGACCTGGAACGAGCCGTCGCGCGAGTAGGCGTTGGTGCCGTCGGGCATCTGGATCTCGAAGAAGCCGCTGCCGCGCACCGCCACGTCCAGCGTGTTGCCGCTCTGCTGCAGGTTGCCCTGGCTGAAGCTGCGCGAGGTCGCGACCGCGCGCGTGCCCAGGCCCACCTGGTAGCCGGTGGGCAGCGTGGTCTGCTCGCTGCTGTTGGAGCCGGCCTGGCGCAGGTTCTGGTACATCAGGTCCTCGAACACCACGTGCGACTTCTTGTAGCCGTTGGTGGCCGAGTTGGCGAGGTTGTGCGAGATGGCGTCCAGCTGGGCCTGCTGGGCCTCCATGCCGGACTTGGCAGTCCACAAAGAATTCAACATGGTGGTGTTCCTTCAGGTTCCGTTGCGGATCAATTCAGCGACAGCAGCTGCGCGGCGGCCTTCTCGTCGCCCTCCGCGGTCTGCAGCATCTTCATCTGCGACTCGAACTGGCGCGCCGCGGCGATCATCGACACCATGGTCTCGATCGGGCTGACGTTCGAGCCTTCGAGCGCGCCGTCCTGCACGCGGGCATTCGGGTCGGCCTGCAGGTCGCCGGCGGTGGCGCGGAACAGGCCGTCGGTGCCGCGTTCGAGCGGCGTCTCGTCGGTCGCGGTCACCAGCTTCAGCTTGCCGACCGGGGTGATCTTGCCGTTGGTGCCCTTGGCGCTGACGGTGCCGTCGGCGCCGATCGAGATCTCGCTGTTGGCCGGCACCTGGATCGGGCCGCCGTCGCCGAGGATCGGCAGGCCGCTGCGCGTGGTCAGCGTGCCGTCGGCGGTGATGTCGAGCGAGCCGCCGCGGGTGTAGCCCTCGGTGCCGTCGAGCGCCTGCACCGACAGCCAGCTGTTGCCCTTCACCGCGACATCGAGGTTGCGGCCGGTCGCGGTGACCGGGCCGGGCGTCGCGTCGTAGCCGGGCGTGGTCTCGAGCGCATAGACGCGGGTGCTGGCGCCGCTGCCGAGCACCGGCACCGCGCGGAACGCGGCCAGCTCGGACTTGAAGCCCGGCGTCGACGCGTTCGCGAGGTTGTGCGACAGCGTGTCCTGCCGCTGCATCATGGCCTTCGCCCCAGACATCGACAGATAGATCATCCGGTCCATGACGGCTCCTCAGGTGTGTCGATCAGCGCAGGTTGACCAGCGTCTGCAACACCTGGTCCTGCGTCTTGATGGTCTGCGCGTTGGCCTGGTAGGTGCGTTGCGCGGTCATCATGTTGACGAGCTCGGCGGTCAGGTCGACGTTCGATTCCTCGAGCGCACCCGACTGCAGCACGCCCATGTTGCCTTCCGACGGAACGCCCAGGATGGGATCGCCCGACTCGTAGCTGCGCGACCAGTTGTTGCCGCCGAGCGGCTTCAGGCCCTGCGTGTTGCGGAAGTTCGCGAGCTCCATCTGGCCGGCCGGCTTGGACTGGCCGTTCGAATACGTCGCCATCACGATGCCGTTGTCCTCGATCGACAGGCCCGACAGCTGGCCCGGCGCGTAGCCGTCCTGCTTCAGGTCGGTCACGCCGAAGCCGGCGCCGTACTGCGTGGCGCTCGTCAGGTCGAGCTGCACGCCGGTGATGGCCAGCGTCTCGGCACCGGCGGCATTGGTCGTCGCCGGGATGTCCAGCGTGATGGCCCCGGCCGGCGCGGTCGGGTTGCCGCCGTTGGTCGGGAACTGCATCGTCGTCACCGGGGCCGGGTCGCCGGCGCCGTCGACCGCCAGCGAGGTGCCGTTGGCCGTCACGTAGACGTTCCACTGGTCGGTGCCGGCCTTCTGGAAGTAATAGGTCAGCGCAACGTCCTGGCCCTTCGCGTCGTAGACGGTCAGCGAGGTGGCGTTGTTGTAGGTCTTCGCGTCCGACAGGTTGATCTGCGGCGTGGTCGCCGGCAGCGTGGTGGCGGCACGCGAATCGAGGTTCATCTCGAGCGTGATGTTCTTCGTCGCGGCGGGGTCGATGCCGGCGGTCGGCAGTTGCAGCGGCACGGCCTGGCCGGGCTGGATGGTGCCGGTGCCGTCGGCCTTGTAGCCCATCAGCTTGAGCCCGCCGTTGCTGACGATGTAGCCGTCCTTGTTGACCTGGAACTGGCCGTTGCGCGAGTACACCGTGGTGCCGTTGTCGTTCAGCTGGAAGAAACCCGAGCCGTTGATCGCGACGTCGAGCGAGCTCTCGGTGGTGGTGATGCTGCCCTGCGTGAACTGCTGCGTCACCGCCGCCAGGTTCACGCCGATGCCGATGTTGTTCGCACCCGAGCCGTTCATCGCGGCGGCGTACATGTCGCCGAACTCGGCGCGCGAGGCCTTGGCGCCGAAGGTGTTGGCGTTGGCGACGTTGTTGCCGATGACTTCGAGGTTCTTGCTCGAAGCGTTCAGACCGGAGAGACCTTGCTGGAAGCCCATGGTGGTGTCCTTAGTTGAATGCCTTGACCTGGTCGTAGGTGACGCCGCCGGCCTTCTCGAGGTCCAGCACCAGGGTGTTGTTGGCCGTGCTGATGGCGTTGACCTTGTCACGCATCAGTGCGGTGCTCTTGAGGGTGGTGGCCCCGCTCATGGCCGTGACCTTGAAGGTGATGCCGCTGGTGTTGTCGTAGGCGCCGGCGTCCCAGTCGAAGGTGTTCATCCCGCTGCTCTGCGCACCGAGGTTCAGCGTCTGCAGCGTCTGGCCGGCGGCGTTCTGGATCTCGACCTTCACGTTGTCGGCGGCGGCGTCGATCTGGAAGCCGCCCGTGCCGACCTTGTCGGCGATGTCCATCTTGTTGCCCGGCACGATCACCTCGCGGCCGACCAGCGAGGCGCCCTGCACCGCCTGCATCTGCAGGAACTGGGTCGACAGGCCGCCCACCGTGCCGTTGAGCTTCTCGATGCCGCTCACGGTGTTGATCTGCGCGATCTGGCTGGTGACCTGCGCGTTGTCCATCGGGTTCAGCGGGTCCTGGTTCTGCATCTGCGCGACCAGCAGCTTCAGGAAGCGCTCCGAGCTCTCGGCCGCGGTGGTGGCGCTCGTGTCGCTGGACGACTTGGTGTTCAGCGCGGCGTAGTTGTTGGTGACGGTGTCGACGGCCATGGGGTGCTTTCTGGTTCAGTGAGTGCGAGGAGCGAGGGGCTCACTGCCCCATCTGCAGCGTCTTCATCAGCAGGGTCTTGGCGGTGTTCATCACCTCGACGTTGTTCTGGTACGAGCGCGAGGCCGAGATCATGTTGACCATCTCCTCGACCGCGTTCACGTTGCTGTAGGTGACGTAGCCCTCGGCATCGGCCTGCGGGTGCTTCGGGTCGTGCACCTTGCGGCCGGGGGTCTGGTCCTCGGAGATCGTGCTCACCTTGACGCCGGCCGATGCGGCGGCGCCGGCCTGGCCGAGCTGGCCCATCATTTCGGTCTGGAACGTGACCTGCCGTGCCTTGTAGGCCTGGCCATCGGGCCCGGCGACGGTGTCGACGTTCGCGAGGTTCGACGCGACCACGTTCAGGCGCTGCGACTGCGCGCTGACCGCGCTGCCGGAGACGTTGAAGATCTGGAACATGCTCATCATTGCCCCTTGATCGCTTCGAGCATCGTGCGCACGTTCGAATTGATGAAGCGAAGCGTCGCTTCGTAGTGCACCGAGTTGTCGGCGAAGTTGGCGCGCTCGCGGTCCATGTCGACCGTGTTGCGGTCGAGGTTGGTCTGGCTGGCGGTCGCGTACAGCAGGTTCGATTCGGCGCGCGCGCCGGTCAGGCCGCTCTCGATGCCGATGTGGCCGGCCTGCGTGGTCTTCGGCACCGCCGCGCCCTGCTGGCTGCCGGTGGCCTCGCGCAGCGCCTGGGCGAAGTCCATGTCGCGGGCCACGTAGCCCGGCGTGTCGGCGTTCGCGATGTTGCCGGCGATCAGACGCTGGCGCTCCGAGCGCAGCGCAAGCGCCTGGCCCTGGAAGTCGAGCGAATTGGTCAGGTTGTTCAGCATGGCGGCGTGTCCTTTCGGTCCGCGGCGTCGGTCGGTGCCGAGGCCATGGGCGATGTGAAAGGATTGTGGGCAGCGCCTCCTGAAACATAAGCGGGAATAGCGGCCGGTTTGTCCGCCATTTCGGTGCCTTGACCGGCACGCACCCCTCCTACAGTCGAGGCGTGAACCAAGCCCCTGCCCTTGTTGCCTTCGTCGTTGCCGCGACGGCCCTTGCTGCTTCCGCAGCGGAGCCGACGGCGGCCGCGTCCCCGCTCGAGCAGCAGGCGCTCTCGTTCGTGCAGGCTCAACTTGGCAACAGCGTGGGCAACAGCGCCCTGCCCGGCCGCGTCGAGATCGTCGCCGGTCCGCTGGACGCCCGGCTGCGCCTCGCACCCTGCCAGCAGGTCCAGGCTTATCTGACACCCAACACCCGGC
>NZ_JBFUGN010000142.1:0-9667 GCF_056402895.1 Rhizobacter sp. P3_B12
GACCGCTACCGGCAGTACCTGCTGCACCGCGATCCGCGGGCGCGCTTCTCGGTCGTCAGCTTCGTGTGGGGGCCGGGGCAGGCGACGCCGATCCACGACCACACGGTGTGGGGGCTGATCGGTGTGCTGCGCGGGGCTGAGCTGTCGCAGGGCTACCGCTTCGCCGGGCCGGGCCAGCTGGTGCCGGCCGGCGCGCCGGTGCGGCTGGAGCAGGGGGCGGTCGATGCGGTGTCGCCGAGCGTCGGCGACATCCACCGCGTGGCCAACGCCTTCGACGACCGCACCTCGATCAGCATCCACGTGTATGGCGCCGACATCGGCGCGGTCGAGCGCTCGGTCTACACCGAGGACGGCCAGCGCCGCAGCTTCGTGTCCGGCTACTCCCCCTTGCCTTGATGGAACGCCTCCACCATGACCGACACCACCGTGATCCCCGCGCTGAACCCCGTCGACGTGCATGCCGCGCTGCTGGCGCGCGACGAGATCGCGCTGCTCGACGTGCGCGAGGAAGACCCGTTCGCGCAATCGCATCCGCTGTGGGCAGCGAACTTTCCGCTCGGCCGCCTCGAGCTCGATGCCTGGGGCCGCATCCCGCGGCGCGACACGCGCATCGCCGTCTACGGCGACGGGGCGGATGACGCCGTGCGCGCCGCGCAGCGCCTGCGCAGCCTCGGCTACACGCAGGTGCACCTGCTGGCCGGCGGCCTGGCGGGCTGGGCGGCCGCGGGGCTGGAGCTGTTCCGCGACGTCAACGTGCCGAGCAAGTCGTTCGGCGAATGGGTCGAGGACGTTCGGCACACGCCGTCGCTGGCGGCCGAGGAGGTGCAGGCGCTGCTCGATGCGAAGGCCGACGTGGTGGTGCTCGATGCGCGCCGCTTCGACGAGTACCAGACGATGAACATCCCGGGCTCGACCAGCGTGCCGGGCGCCGAGCTGGTGCTGCGCGTGCGCGACCTCGCGCCGGATCCCGCCACGCGGGTGATCGTCAATTGCGCGGGGCGCACGCGCAGCATCATCGGCACGCAGTCGCTGGTGAACGCGGGCATTCCGAACCCGGTGAGCGCGCTGCGCAACGGCACGATCGGCTGGACGCTGGCCGGGCAATCGCTGGAGCATGGCGCGGCACGGCGCTTCGGGCCGGCGAGCGCGGTGGCACGCGATGCGGCGCGGCACGATGCGCGGGCCGTGGCCGAGCGGGCGGGTGTGCGGCGCATCGGGGCGGCGCAGCTGGCGCACTGGGTGGCCGAGCCGGGTCGCACGACGTATCGCTTCGACGTGCGCACGCCGGAGGAGTACGCGGCCGGGCACCGCCCCGGGTTCCGCAGTGCGCCGGGCGGGCAGCTGGTGCAGGAGACCGACGTGCACGCGCCGGTGCGCGGTGCGCGCATCGTGCTGGCGGACCACGACGGCACGCCGGCCGGCGCGCGCGATGCGGGGGTGCGCGCCGAGATGAGCGCGTCGTGGCTGGCGCAGATGGGCTGGGAGGTGGCACTGCTCGACGCCGATGGAGCGTCGGATGGGGTGGAGGCGGGTGCCGATGCGCCACCGCGGCCGGCGCCGCCGCAGGTGCACGGCATCACGCCGTCGACCTTGGCCGATTGGCTCGCGAGCCCCGGCGCTGACGTGCAGGTGATCGACGTGACGACCAGCGCGAGCCATGTGAAGCGGCACATCCCCGGCGCGTGGTTCGTGCTGCGCTCGCAGTTGCGCGAGACGCTGAAGGTGCTGCCGCCAGCGCGGCGCATCGTGGTGACTTGCGGGACTGGCCTGCTGGCGCCGTTCGCGGCACACGAGCTGCAGGAGCTGCTGGGTTCGCAGGCCGAGGTGCATGTGCTGCTGGGCGGCACCGCGGCGTGGGCCGAGGCAGGCCTGCCGGTGGAGGCTGGCGAGCAGCGGCTCGCGTCACCGCGCACGGACCGCTACCGCCGCCCGTACGAGGGCACCGACAACGCGCAGGCGGCGATGCAGGCGTACCTCGATTGGGAGTTCGGATTGGTCGCGCAGTTGAAGCGCGATGGGACGCATCATTTCGCGCCGGTGTGACGCGACGTGCTTGTCACGGACGAATCCTTCACGTCTAATTCCGTCGCTTCGCTGTTGAACCTTTCCCACGAAGAGGGGTGACAGCGGAACTTGAAAAACGGACAAGCTGGACGAGCTGATCAGGGAGGATCGAATGTCAAGCAGATTGCAGCGCCTGTGGGCGCTGGTGGTGTTGTGCGCGTGCGTGGTGGTGGTGGCTTTGCCGGGGACGGTTGAGGCGCAGACACAACCGGTGTGGAACCCGGCATCGCGGCACTCGATCGCCACGTGTTGGGCCAACGGCGGAGGGGCCTTGCCGGCCCAGTGGTGGTACGCCCCCGCAGGCGGCGAGATCGACCTGGACGGCATCCTGCGAACGGCTGGCTTCATGTGGGCGCAGGGGAACAACCTGATCCCGCCGAACTGCCACTTCGAATGGGTCAGCGGCCCGAACCCGATCACGACCGTTCCGGCCGAGGACATCGGCAGGCCGTGGCGCGGCTTCTTCGTGAACGGGCTGATTTCGCACACCGTGTCGAACTCGTGCGGAGGAGGAATCCCCAGTCCGACCTCGTTCGAGCCGTTCGTGGCCACCTGCGGCTGCGATGTCGACCGCAGCCCGCCGGGCACCACCGGCTCAGCAGGGTGGATCACCCGAGCGGCTTCGCCCGCGTGAAGTACGACCCACGGGGCCGCATCACCGAAGTCGTGCAGTCGGTGAACTCCAAGGCCGGTGCGAACACCGTGCCGATCCAGACGACGGTGAAGTACGCCTACTCGCACGGCGACCTGATGACCATCACCTACCCGTCGGGCCGGGTGCTGGTGATCACGCGCGACACTGGCGAGCTCATCGGCATGAGCTTGGCGAAGGACGCAGGCAGCACGCCTGTGCCGCTGATCAGCAACGTGAAGTGGGAACCCTTCGGCCCGGTGAGCGGTTGGGACTGGCATATGACGAGCGGCCTGGTGCCGCACATGAGGCAGTTCGACCTGAGCGGCCGCATCGTGCGCTACCCGCTGGGCAGCGTGCTGCGTGACGTGAGCTACGACGCGGCCGATCGCATCACTGGCTTCACGCACCTGAGCGCCAATGACGGCACGCCGCAGTCTGCGCTGAACCAGGGCTTCGCGTATGACGAGAACAGCCGGCTGACCAGCATTACTACAAACGCGGCGAGTTGGTCGATCGCCTATGACCCGAATGGCAATCGCACGAGCGTGAGCCTGAACGGCAGCCAGAGCGACTACACGACCGAGGCGACGAGCAACCGGCTGACGAGCATCACGAACCCGGCCAGAAGCTTCACCTACGACAACGCGGGCAACGCGACGGTCGACAGCGCGAACTACACGGCAACGTATGGCCTGAACGGCGCGATCGCTAGCATCACGAAGGCGGGGGTGACCGGCAGCTACGACTACGACGCGGACCGCCGGCGCATTCGCAAGGTGACGAGCACGGGCGGGGTTGTGATCTTCGCGTACGACCTCGAAGGACAACTGCTCGGCGAATACGACCAGACCGGCAAGCCGCTGCGCGAATACGTCTGGCTGGACAACATCCCGGTGGCGATGTTCATGCCGGACCCGACCAACGCCAGCAACCCGCCACTCATCTACTACATCCATGCGGATCACCTGAACACACCGCGGATCGTGGTGGACCAGAGCGGCGCGAAGCGCTGGCGCTGGCTGGYCGAGCCGTTCGGCACGACGGCGCCGGAGGCGAATCCGGACGGGCTCGGAACCTTCGCGCAGAACCTGAGGTTTCCGGGACAGTACGCGGATGCGGAGAGTGGGCTCTGGTACAACCACTTCAGGACTCTCGATAGCTTGAGGGGTGGCTATACACAGCCGGATCCAATCGGCCTTGCCGGCGGGATCAATACTTACGTATACGTGGCTGGGAATCCCTCGCAGTACACGGATTCCTCCGGGCTGCGCGCTGAGGATGTTCTGCTAATTGATCGATATTTGAAAGAGCACTACGCGGATATAAACAGACGTGGCGGCTATCAGTTCGGAACGGTTGATCCGAAGCATAGAGCGGAAACCTTGGCTTCGAGCGGGATTACGATATTGCCGGCGAGTATTCGTTGCAAGGATCTGTCATACGATGAATTCCATGAGCTATTCGGAACTATGCTGCATGAATCAATGCACAGCACGGATTCTCCGAGTCAAGTAAGATGGGATGGGCTGGCTGATTTCTTTGAATTTGTTGGCGTGCCGCCTACGGAGAATCATCAAGGAATATATAATAGGGTTGTATTTGAAACTTTCAACGGGCATCGAATGCGCCCGCAGGGTCCAATTTGGGGGCGGCCTTCCGATTTTGTGCCGAAAATTTCGGAGCTCTATCGAGAGTCTCGAAGGAAAATTTCTGGGGGGTCCTGTGGGTGTCCGTAAGACTACATTGGCAAGCGTAGCGATTTTCGGGGTTGCTGCGATTGTCTTGTCCTTCTGGCCGCGATCTATTCTTCAGTCCAAACGCGGGATCACTGAATTCCAGATCAAAGCCGTGATCTATGCGCTGTCACTGTACCAAAAGGATACAGGGAGATATCCAGCCTCATTGGACTTACTGGTCGACTCTTCCGTCGGAGGGAAGTACTTTTCTGACGAACATGCACTCCTTGATGCTTGGGGGAACAAGTTCGTGTATTCGTTGAAGAAAAGTGCGGCTGGAGATGAAGTGATCGTCTATTCGATGGGTGTCAACGGTCTTGATGATGGCGCGCGGGGAGATGACATTGTTCTCAAATGAACTATCTTGGGTGTAGTCGACTTGAAATCTAGGGTCGCTGCTGTACCTGCCCTGCTCAGGGTGTAGGGTCTGAACGGTGTAATCCCGCGTACTACGAAAGCCGGGGCGATCTCAAGTCTGAAGTGCAACACCCGACACGCTCTCCTGCGACGATGGCATCGTCTAAGAGAAAGCACGATGGCCGTCGCTGAACTTGTGATGTGGGTCGAGATACGCCGATGAAGACCCCGCCCGATTTCGACGATTCGTCGCTGGCATTCAGACTCGGCGCCGCCACGCTGGGAGCGCTGGCGGGTATGGCATTCGGCCTGCTCATCGGCGCGATCTCATCTCACCCCGGGCTTGGCGTCTTGAGTGGCGCCATCGCCGGATCAGTCACAGGCGCCTTCTTCCCGCACACATCCCTCGGCATGCTGTTCGGGTTGGTTCACTTCGTCGCAGGCATCTTCACCGTCGCTCACTCTGCGCTGTTCGACGAACTCGGCGATGAGTTCTTTCGAGGCAGTTCTTCCTGGCTGAACGCGATGTTCGTGTTCGGCGTCCTGTACGCCATCGTGGCCTGGATCCTGTTCTCGGTCTGAGGCGCTGCCGCGCCGCTCCCACGAAGGGGAGGTGACAATGATCATTGGAGAGCCTGGAGCCAACAGTCTCGACGCAAACGACAGCGAGTGCGGAAAATGAAGATTCGGGAATGGGCCGGGGTCTGCCCTTCGTGCGGTCAACCAGCTTTGACGGCTGCCCATATTCTCCGTGGACTGGTGCCGTTCCTGTCATGCGGAGACTGTCCTCACTGCGCCATGCGCCTGAAGATCAGTGATCGGGTGAGAGACAACGTTCTCGGCGCCTTCGCGATTGCATTCCTGCTCGCTGTCAGGTCGTCCGTGGCGCTGCGAAGTTTGTGGCCCTATCTTCCCTTCGTTGTCTTTTTCTTTGCCGGCTTGGCCGCAACCAGTCGGTGGGTGCGCCCCGTCGTCGCGGGCAGACAAAGCCTGAAGACGCGCCTTGTGGCGTCCACTGCGACTGCACTTGTCGTGGCTTCGATGCTCGCAATCCCCTATGTGGCGATCGGCGTGTGATGAGTGCTTTTACGCTCGTCTACGGTCTCATCTACCTGCTTGTCTTCAATGCGGTGGTCGGACGGCTGCCTCCATCCTGGGCATGGTGGCAATCGGGGCTTGCAGGATTGTTTTCCGTGATCCTGCTCCACATCCTGCTGGGGCTCTTTGGGCATTCCTCGGCGAAACAGCATCAGCGAAAGATGGCAGCAGCGCAGTCATCGCCGCCCGGTGAACCGTCAGGAGAGGACGAGCGGTCCGCTGATGATGACCCGGCCGGATCCCGTCTCAAGTGACCTGGCGTCCCGCCTTCTTCCGCCCCGGCTTCGGCACGTCCACCGGCCGCACCTTCCCCAGATGACTCGCAATCATCCCCGCCACCGTCCGCGCCACTGCGGTCGCATCGAGCGGCTCATCGAACAACATCTCCACCGTCGCATAGACCAGCTCCACCACGATCCGGCTCACGAGCTGCAGCTCGGTCGCATCCGCCCCCGGCAGCGCACTCGCCAGCATCTGCGCCTGCTCGCGCGTCACCGCGCCGTGTGACGCGAGCCGCACCTCCTGCAGCGCCGGCACGGCGCGCAGCGCCCGCATGATCCACACGCCGCCTTCGGTCTGCGCGGTCGCTTCATGCGTCGCGAGGATCAGCCCCTCGAGCGCCCGCTCCAGATCCTCTGCCGTCCCACCCAGCACCTCGGGCGTGATCCAGTCGCCGATGCGCTCGTTCTGCGCCTGCATCAGCCGCTGCCCCAGCTCGCTCAGCAGCGCGTACTTGTTTGGGAAGTAGCGGTACAGCGCCGGCGGCGTCAGCCCGGCGCGCTCGCACACCAGGTTGGTCGACAGCCGCTCGATCCCCACGTCCGCCAGCGTCTGCGCCGTCACCTCGAGGATGCGCTCGTAGGTGTCGGTCGCGCGCTGCTGCGCCGGCTGCTTCTTGGTCGCAAGCGCGGGCGGGTTCTTCCGGGGTGTCGGCATCGTGGGTGGGCAGGTGGCTCAGGGATTGTCCGGTGATCGGAGGTCGATCAAGAGGGTGACAAAACGATAGTCATGACTATAAACTAGCGATGACTACTGACTGAGGACGGCGACATGAAGTGGATGTCTTGTGTTGAGTGGGTCGCGGGCGTGATGCTGAGCTCGCTGGTGCTGTCTGCCATGGCGGCCGGCCCCGACGACGCGAAGGGCCTGTGGCAGACCGCCGAGAAAGACGCCGTGATCGAGTTCAAGCCCTGCGCCGACCGCCCGTCCGCGCTGTGCGGCCGCATCGTCTGGGACAAGGACGCCGGCACGCCCGCCGACACCTGCGGCGTGCTGATCGCGCAGCTCGAGCGCTACGACAACGACGCCTGGCGCGATGGCTGGGTCTACGACCCGCGCGACAAGAAGAAATACAAGGGCGTGCTGCGCGTCAAGTCGGGCGACCTCCACATCCGCGCCTTCGTCGGCGTCGAGGTGCTCGGCCAGACCGAGCAGCTCAAGCGCGTGGCGGCACTGCCCGACACGCCGGTCTGCAAATCCTGATCCGCCACTTTCGATTCAACCCCTGGAGACGCCCATGCAACCGACCTTGTTCAGCCGGCCGCCGGTGCCCATCGGCCTGCTGCTGCTCGCCATCACCGCGCCGGCCTTCTCGGCCGAACCCGAGACGGCGCGCTACGCCGTCGACACCGAGGTGCGTGTCACCTCCGACCAGCGCACGCGCGGTGTCTCGGATTCGCTCAACAAGCCGGGCGTCAAGCTCAGCGTGCAGGCCGCGCACGAGAGCGGGCTGATCGGGCTGGTCGAGTTCTCGTCGGTCAGCAAGAAGCAGTTCCTCGATGGCGACGGGTTCGGCATCACGCTCGGCGCGGGCTACCGCTTCGGCGATCCGGAAGGCTGGCACTTCGGCGTCGGCCTCGCCGCCGAGCTGTTCCCCGGCGCCAGGTTCGATGCGCCGCACGGCTTCGATTTCGTCAACTTCGTGCCGACGGATGTCCGCAGCACCAACTACAACTCGCAGTTCGCGGTGCTCGAGGCCGGCTGGGGCGCGATCGAGGGCCGCGTGCTGAATGTCATCTCCAAGACCTACCGCGGCGCCGACACCGGCGGCGTCTGCGGCACGATGCTCTCGCTGATGCCCGACCCGACTGCCGGCCTCGAGTGCTACGCCCGTGGCGACAACAACTCGCGCGGCAGCTGGCTCTACGACCTCGACTACAAGCACCACCTCGACCCCGCCACCACGCTGAACCTGCACGCCGGCTACCAGAAGATCAAGAACTTCAAGGAAGCGAACTTCTCCGACTACCGCGTCGGCATCACGCACAAGCGCTGGGGCTTCGAATGGAGCGCCGACTGGGTCACCACGCACACCCGCGTGCGCGAGCTCTACCTCGCGCAGGACGGCGACGAGCTGAAGGCCACCGACAACAACAAGTTCTTCGTCACCGTGTCCCGCAAGTTCTGAGCACGATCCCGAGATGACCCTCGACGAACGGCTGGTGCTCGCGGTCGACCTCGGCACCTCCGGCTGCAAGTGCGCGCTGGTGGCGATCGACGGCACCGTGCAGGCCTGGGCCTTCCGCGCCGTGCCACTGCATGTGCACGGCGCCGCGGCCGAGCAGGATCCGCACGACTGGTGGGCGGCCTTCCTCGGCGCGGCCGGCGAGCTGCTGGCCGATGAGGGCCTGCGCCGCCGCGTCGTGGCGGTGTGCTGCTCGGCGCAGACCGAGGGCACGGTCTGCGTCGACAGCGCCGGCCAGCCGATCGGCCGTGCGATGACCTGGCTCGATGCACGCGGCGCCGACGCGATCACGCGCCGCGCCCGGGGCCTCGCGCTGAACATCGAAGGCTATGGCCCGCTGAAGCTGTGGCGCTGGCTGCGGCTCACCGGCGGCGCGCCATCGCTGTCGGGCCGCGATTCGGCCGGCCACATCGCGTGGCTGCACGACCACGAGCCCGAGCGCTGCGCCCGCACGCACAAGTTCCTCAACGTGCCCGACTACCTGAACCTGCGCCTGACCGGCCGCTTCTGCGCCACGCAGGATTCGGCGTTGACGAGCTGGGTCACCGACAACCGCGATTCGCGCCACGTGCGCTACGACGCCGGCCTGATCCGCCTGCTGGGTGTCGATGCCGACAAGCTGCCCGAGATCGTACGCTCGACCGAGGTGCTGGGCCCGCTGCTGCCGGGCGTCGCGCTGGCGCTCGGGCTCGACGCGAAGACGGTCGTCGTCGGCGGCGCGATCGACACCTCGGCCGTCGCGGTCGGTGCCGCCGTCGGCGACTACGAGACCCACCTCTACCTCGGCACCTCGTCGTGGCTGGGCGCGCACGTGCCGGCGATGAAGACCGACGTGCGCCACAAGATCGCCGCGGTGCCGTGCGCGGTCGACGGGCGCTACCTCGCGATGGCGCTGCAGTCGACCGCGGGCGCCAACCTGTCGTTCCTGCGCGACCGCATCCTGTTCCACCCGGACGAGCTCGCCGGCGACGAGGAGCACCCCGCCGCCTACGAGCTGCTGAACCGCATCGCCGCGCGCGTGCCGCCGGGCGCGCGCGGGCTGATCTACACGCCGTGGCTGCATGGCGAGCGCACGCCGGTCGACGACCCGCGGCTGCGCGCCGGTCTGCTGAACCTGTCGCTGGAGCATTCGCGCGAGGACATCTTCCGCGCCTTCCTCGAGGGCGTGGCGCTGAACACGCGCTGGATGCTGGAGCCGTTCGCGCGCCTGCTGGGGCGCGACGTGGGCACGGTCACCGCCGTCGGCGGCGGTGCGCAGTCGGACGTGTGGTGCCAGATCCTGGCCGACGTCACCGGCCAGCCGATCCGCCAGCT
>NZ_JBFUGN010000143.1:0-9651 GCF_056402895.1 Rhizobacter sp. P3_B12
CACATGATCGCCGACCCCTGGCTGCGCGAGCACAAGCCGGAGATCTACTGGAGCATGCTGCAGACCGCCGAGCAGGTGGCCAAGCGCTACAAGATCGGCCGCGACCGCATGGATGCGTATGGCGCGGCGAGCCAGCAGAAGGCCTGTGCGGCGCAGGATGCCGGCAAGTTCACCGACGAGATCGTGGCGGTCACGGTGACCGCCGGCGTGGCCGACCCGGTGATGGGGCTGCGCAGCAAGGAGGTCACGATCAGCGTCGACGAGGGGCTGCGTCAAGGCACGACAGTGGAAGGCATTGCCGGCATCAAGCCGGCGCTGCCGGGCGGGCTGATCGCGGCGGGCAATGCGAGCCAGTTCAGCGATGGCGCCGGTGCGTGCGTCGTGATGAGCGAAGCATTGGCGCAGCAGCGCGGGCTGAAGCCGCTGGGCCGCTTCCTCGGCTTCGCGGTGGCGGGCTGCGAGCCGGACGAGATGGGCATCGGGCCGGTGTTCGCGGTGCCGAAGGTGCTGAAGCGGCTTGGTCTCACCGTGCAGGACATCGACCTGTGGGAGCTGAACGAGGCGTTCGCTGTTCAGGTGCTCTATTGCGCCGACACGCTGGGCATTCCGATGGACCGCTTGAACGTCAACGGTGGGGCGATCGCTGTTGGGCACCCGTATGGGGTCAGCGGTCAGCGGCTTACCGGTCATGCGTTGATCGAGGGCAAGCGCCGGGGTGCGAAGCGGGTGTGCATCACGATGTGCATCGGCGGCGGCATGGGAGCTGCGGGGATCTTCGAAGTGCTGTGAGTCCCTCGCAAAGGCGCACCCCGTAGCCCGGATGCCAATCCGGGAATCGTCGATCGCATGGGACGGCGGCCCCGGATTGGCATCCGGGCTACGAATACCCGCCGTGCCGCACACGATCGACGAGAACGGGATTCAAACCAATGCGACAGACACTCGACTTCCTGCTGTACGACTGGCTCCAGGCAGACACGCTCAAGAACCGCAGCCGCTTCGCAGACCACTCGCGCGATACCTTCGACGCCGTGCTCGACACCTGCGAACGCATCGCGCGCGAGAAGTTCGCGCCGTTCAACCGAGTCACTGACACCGAGGAACCGCGCTTCGACGGCGAACGCGTGATCCAGCCGCAAGCCACGCATGAGGCGTCGCGCGCCTACGTGGAGTCCGGCATGCTCGCCGCGGCACAGGACTACGAGATTGGCGGCATGCAGTTGCCCTGCGTGATCGAGATGGCCGCCAACGGCTTCTTCGCGAAAGGCGGCATCGGCATGGGGGGCGGGGGCATGCTGACCAGCGGCAATGCCAACCTGCTGATGGCGCATGGCACGCCGGCTCAGAAGGAAGTGTTCGCGAAGAACGAATTCTCGGGGCGCTTCTTCGGCACCATGTGCCTGAGCGAACCGCAGGCCGGCTCCAGCCTGTCGGACATCGTCACCCGCGCCACGCCCGACGGCCCCGATGCCCCTGATGATCCGCTCGGCCCCCGCTACCGGCTGCGCGGCAACAAGATGTGGATCTCGAACGGCGAGCACGAGCTGGCCGAGAACATCGTCCACCTCGTGCTCGCGAAGATCCCCGGACCCGATGGCGCGCTGGTCCCCGGCACGCGCGGCATCTCGCTGTTCGTCGTGCCGAAGAAGATGGTTGATGCCGAAGGCCGTCTCACCGGCGAACGCAATGACGTGGCGCTCGCCGGCCTCAACCACAAGCTGGGTTATCGCGGGATTCCGAACACGCTGCTGAACTTCGGCGAAGGGAAGTTTCCGGTTCGCGGGTCGGCCGGCGCCATCGGCTACCTCGTCGGCCAGCCCGGCGAGGGCCTGCGCTGCATGTTCCACATGATGAACGAGGCCCGCATCGGCGTCGGGCTGGGCGCGACGATGCTCGGCTATGCCGGCTACGAAGCGAGCCTGGAGTACGCCCGCGGCCGTCCGCAAGGGCGTCCCATCGGCCCCGGCGGCAAGGACGCCACCCGGCCGCAGATACCGATCATCCAGCACGCCGACGTGAAACGCATGCTGCTTGCGCAGAAGAGCTACTGCGAAGGCGCGCTGGCGCTGGAGCTGTACTGCGCCCGCCTCGTCGACGAACAGCACACCGCGCCGCCCGAGATCGCGGCCGAAGCAGGGCTGCTGCTGGAGATGCTCACCCCCATCGCGAAGAGCTGGCCCAGCGAATGGTGCCTGGAAGCCAACAGCCTCGCGATCCAGGTGCTCGGCGGCTACGGCTACACCCGCGACTACCCGGTCGAACAGTACTGGCGCGACAACCGCCTCAACATGATCCACGAGGGCACCCACGGCATCCAGGCGCTCGACCTGCTCGGCCGCAAGGTCGTGATGGACGGCGGCAAGGGCCTGATGCTGCTCGCCCACAAGCTCAACGCGACGATCCAGCGCGCGCTGATGCTGCCGGCGCTCGCCGAGCACGCCAACGCACTGGCCGGGGCGCTGAAGGCGCTCGGCAACGCCACCCAGGCCGCCTGGGCCGGCGGGGTGCCCGAAGAGGCGCTCGCCAATGCCACGCCCTACCTGCAGGCCTTCGGGCACACGGTGCTGGCCTGGGTCTGGCTGGATGTCGCGATCTGCGCGCAAGAACACCTGGAGCAAGCCACCGCGGCCGGGCAGGGCGACACCGCGCTGCTGCACGGCAAACTCGCCGCGGCCCGCTTCTTCTTCCGCTACGAACTGCCCAAAGTCCCCGCCTGGCTGAAGGTGGTGGAGACGCGGGACGATACTTGCCGTTCCATGAACGACGCCTGGTTCTGACGCCGGGCCGGATTGCGATGAAGACTTCGACGATCGAAACCCTGGTCTGGGTGCTGATCTACGGCGGGCTGCTGGGCGTCGGCCTCGGCCTCGCGGTGCAGCGCTACCACGCTCCGCTGGGCTGGGGCATCGCGGTGACCGGAGCGGTCGTCGCGACCGTCGGTGTCGTGCTCATCTATGTGCGCTCGCGCATGAAAAGCCCCACATGAACCCCTTGACCCGCCTCCCCATGACCTTCCGCCTGTCCCTCTCGACGCWGCTGCTGGTGGCCGGCGCTGCCGTGGCCGCCGAGCCGGCCACGCCGTCGTACGCCTTCCCCGAGTTCCGCACCGGCGCGCAGGCCGACGCCGCCTGCAAGACCCTGATCGCCAGCGCCCGCGCCGACGAGAAACGGCTGCAGGCGCTGCCGGCGGACCGGGCCGGCACGCTGCTGGCCGAGCTCGACGGCATGAACCGCCGCTATGAAGACACCGTCGGCCCGCTGTCGCTGCTGAACGCGGTGCACCCCGACAAGGCGGTGCGCGACGCGGCCGATGCCTGCGACCTCGGCTACCAGACCTTCCGCAACAGCTTCCTGCAGAACCCGAAGATCTACGCGCTGCTGAAGCAGGTGAAGCCGGCCGACGACATCGACGCCCGCCTGCTGCGCGACACGCTCGATTCGTTCGAGGACGCCGGCGTCGCGCTGACGCCCGCCCGCCAGGCGCGCGCGAAGAAGGTCAGCACCGAGATCACCCGGCTCGGCCAGCTGTTCGACCGCCGCATCCGCGACGACAAGACGCGCGTCGCGTTCGCGCCCGATGAACTCGACGGCGTGCCGGCCGAGGCGCTGAAGGATCGCAAGCGCGATGCGCAGGGCCGCTACGTGTTCGGCCTCGACTACCCGAGCTACGACGCGATCATCGAGAACGCGAAGAGCGGCGCCACCCGCGAGCGCATGTGGCGTGCCTTCCAGAACCTGGGCGGCGCGGCCAACCTGAAGACGCTGCAGCAGCTCGGCCAGCTGCGCCGCGAGTACGCGCAGCTGTTCGGCCTGGCGTCGTATGCCGATTTCGCGATGCGCCGCCGCATGGCCGGCAACGCCGCCGCGGTGCAGGCCTTCCTCGGCACCGTGAAGGATGCGGTCGCGCAGCGCGAGGTGGCCGATCTCGGCCTGCTGCGCGAAGCGAAGGCGCGCGACCTGAAGCAGTCGGTCGAGGCGACCACCGTGAACCGCTGGGATCTCACGTACTACACGTTCAGCGAGCGCCGCAACCGCTTCCAGCTCGATGCCGAGGAGTTCCGCACCTACTTCCCGCCGCAGGCCAGCCTCGACTTCGTGTTCCGCGTCGCCGGCCAGCTGTTCGGCGTGCAGTTCGAGGCGCTGAAGCAGCCGCTGTGGCACGCGGACGCGCAGTCGTTCGAGGTGCGCGATGTCGCCAGCAAGAAGGTGCTGGGCACGCTGTTCGTCGACCTGTACCCGCGCGAGGGCAAGTACAACCACGCGGCGGTGTGGAGCTTCCGCAACCCGTCGACGCTCGCGGGCCGCACGCCGGCCGCGGGCCTGGTCGTCAACTTCAACCGCAAGGGCCTGAACATCGACGAGCTGGAGACGCTGCTGCACGAGTTCGGCCACGCGATGCACGGCCTGCTGTCGAACACCCGCTATGCGACGCAGGGCGGCACCAACGTGCAGCTCGATTTCGTCGAGGCGCCGTCGCAGATGCTGGAAGACTGGGTCTACGACGCGCGCGTGCTGGCGCTGTTCAAGGAGGTCTGCCCGACCTGCAAGCCGGCACCGGACGACCTGGTGGCGCGGGCCTCGAAGGCGCGCGATTTCGCGAAGGGCATCGCGGTGGCGCGCCAGCACCTGTATGCGAGCTACGACCTCGCGCTGTACGCGAAGGACGCGCCCGAGCCGATGGCCACCTGGCAGCGCATGGAAGGCGCGACGCCGCTCGGYCACGTGAAGGGCAGCATGTTCCCTGCCGGCTTCTCGCACATCGCGACCGGCTACGCCTCGGGCTACTACGGCTACCTGTGGAGCCTGGTGCTGGCCGAGGACCTGCGCACCGCATTCGCCGCCGACAAGCTGAGCAGCGAGGTCGGCCTGCGCTACCGCGAGCAGGTGCTGTCGCAGGGTGCCCAGGTGGCTCCGGCGCAGTTGATGCGCAACTTCCTCGGACGCGACACCAACAGCGACGCCTTCTTCAAATCCCTCAACAGGCACAACGACTAGGAGACCGCCCATGAGCACGCCGATCCAGACCTTGTTCAACCTCGAAGGCAAGACCGCGCTGGTGACCGGTGGCTCGCGCGGGCTCGGCCTGCAGATCGCCGAATCGCTGGGCGAGGCCGGCGCGAAGATCCTGCTGACCTCGCGCAAGGCGGCCGACCTGGAAGAGGCTGCCGCCCACCTGCAGGCGCGCGGCATCGACACCCGATGGGTGGCGGCCGACGCGAGCCTGCCGGACGAGATCCAGCGCGTGGCCAGCGAGGCGATGCAGCGGCTCGGCAAGGTCGACATCCTCGTCAACAACGCCGGTGCCACCTGGGGCGCGCCGGCCGAGGACTACCCGCTGGAGGCCTGGGACAAGGTGATGAACCTGAACATCCGCAGCATCTTCCTGATGAGCCAGGCGATCGGGCGGCTCAGCATGATCCCGCGCCAGTCGGGCCGCATCATCAACGTCGCGTCGATCGCCGGGCTGTCGGGTTCGCCGTCGACGATGAAGTACATCGCCTACGGCACCAGCAAGGGCGCGGTCGTCAACTTCACGCGCACGCTGGCGGCCGAGTGGGGCCGCCACGGCATCACGGTGAATGCGCTGGCGCCGGGCATGTTCCCGAGCAAGATGACGGCCGGCACGATCGCCAAGGTGGGCGTCGAGGCGCTGGCCACCGGCGCGCCGCTCGGCCGCATCGGCGACGACGACGACCTGAAGGGCGCGGCGCTGCTGTTCGCGTCGGCGGCGGGCAAGCACATCACCGGGCAGATCCTCGCGGTCGACGGCGGCGTGAGCGCGGTGCATGGCCACTGAGATGGAATTTCCCGTCCACATCCCCTTCGTCGCTCAACTCGGCTTCGAGCTGCTGAGGTTCGAGAACGGCGAGGCCGAGATCGGCCTGACGCTGCGCGACGAGCTGTGCAATTCATGGAGCGTCGCGCATGGTGGCGTCACGATGACCTTGCTCGATGTCGCGATGGCGCATGCCGCGCGCAGCAGCTCGATCAAGCCGGGCGGGCAGCCGGGCGGCACCGGCGTCGTGACGATCGAGATGAAGACGAGCTTCATGCGCCCGGGCCTCGGCCGCATCGTCGGCCACGGCAAGCTGCTGCACGCGACCGCATCGCTCGCGTTCTGCGAGGGCAGGGTGGTCGATGCGAACGGCGAACTGCTCGCGAGCGCCAGCGGCACCTTCAAGTATTTGCAAGGGCTTCCGGCAGGGGGACGCAAGATCCACCGCTCGAACGCCTCCGACTGATCCGACACAACACAGACAGGAGACAAGCCATGACTACCACCAACCAGCAGATCGTCCTCGCGTCGCGCCCCGACAAAGAGGCCGTCGCCGGCAACTTCCGGCTCGAATCGAAGCCGCTGCCGGCGCTGGCCGACAACCAGGTGCTGGTGCGCCATCACTATCTGTCGCTCGACCCGTACATGCGCGGGCGCATGAACGCCGGCAAGAGCTACGCGCAGCCGCAGCCGCTGGACCAGGTGATGATCGGCGGCACCGCCGGCGAGGTGGTCGAGTCGCGCCACCCCGGCTTCAAGGCCGGCGACCAGGTGGTCGGCATGGGGGGCTGGCAACAGTACGGCGTGGTCGACGCGAGCCAGCCCGGCATGCTGCGCAAGGTCGACACCACGCACATCCCGTTGTCGGCCTACCTCGGTGCGGTCGGCATGCCGGGCGTCACCGCGTGGTACGGGCTGGTGAAGATCTGCACGCCGAAGGCCGGCGAGACGGTCGTCGTCAGCGCGGCCAGCGGGGCGGTCGGCGGCGCGGTGGGGCAGCTGGCCAAGGTGCGCGGCTGCCGCGCGGTCGGCATTGCCGGCGGGCCCGACAAGTGCCGCTACGTGGTCGAGGAACTGGGTTTCGATGCCTGTGTCGACTACAAGGCGCATCGCGACCCGAAGGCGCTGTACGCCGCGCTGAAGGAGGCCACGCCGGACGGCGTCGACGGCTACTTCGAGAACGTCGGCGGGCTGATGCTCGACACCGTGCTCTCGCGCATGAACGCGTTCGGCCGCGTTGCGCTGTGCGGGATGATCTCCGGCTACGACGGCCAGCCGATCCCGCTGACCTACCCGCAGCTGATCCTGCAGTCGCGGCTGAAGCTCGAGGGCTTCATCGTCAGCGAGCACATGGGCGTGTGGCCCGAGGCGCTGAAGGAGCTGGGCACGCTGGTGGCGACCGGCAAGCTGAAGTACCGCGAGACGATCGCACAGGGCATCGAATCGGCACCGGAGGCGTTCCTGGGGCTGCTGAAGGGCGCGAATTTCGGGAAGCAGCTCGTCAAGCTCGTGTGATATCCCACCCCCGAGGCGCTGCGCGCCTCCCCCTCAAGGGGGCGCCTCCAGTGGCCCGGCGAAGCCGGTTCCACGGAGGCCGCTGGATCAGAGACATGGAGCAATGACGTGGCCATGCATCAGACACCACCTGCCGCGGGCGAAGAGTTCCGCGAAGACTTGCGGCCGATCGAGCCGCCGCGCACGGCCGCGGCGCGCGTGGCGGGCTCGGGCAATGCGGCCGCGCGCCGCATCCTGAACGCCGACGAGATCGCGTCGCTGACGCAGCTGAGCGACTGGCGCTCGCTCGGCGCGGTGCTGACCACCTTCGGCAGCATCGCGCTGGCGGTGGCCGCGGCGCTGCTCACCTGGAGCGAGCCGTGGGGCTGGGCGATCGCGATCCTCGCGGTGCTGGTGATCGGCGTGCACCAGCATGGCCTGTTCATCCTGGCGCACGAGTCGGCGCACTACCGGCTGTTCAGCCACCGCGGCGTCAACGACGCGGTGGGCCGGCTGATCGGGATGGCGGGTGGCATCTCGATGTGCACCTACCGCGTGATCCACCGGCTGCACCACAACAACCTCTACACGGCGGAAGACCCCGACACTGCCATCCACGGCGGTTATCCGCGTGGCGTGGGGTACCTGTGGAAGAAGCTCGGGCAGGACATCGTCGGCTGGAACGCGTGGAAGACCTTCGCGTACTTCTTCGGCGCGCCGGCCTTGAACGACGTGACGCAAAAGGCGGCCCGGCCGCTGGACGACACCTCGCCGCAATTGCGTGCCAGCGCCCGGCGCGACCGCTGGGCGGTGGTGGCGTTCCAGATCGCGGCGCCGCTGCTGTGCTGGGCCTTCGGCGGCGGCCGGGGCCTGCTGCAGTACGCCATCCTGTGGATGCTGCCGCTGCTGACGGTGCTGCAGCCCATCCTGCGCTTGCGCGCGATCATGGAGCACGGCGGCGTGACCGACCTGTCGTCGCCGCTGACGGCCGCGCGCAGCAACCGCACCAGCGGCAGTGTCGCCAACGTGATGGGCCGCGCGCTGTTGTTCCCGCACCATGTGAACTACCACCTGGAGCATCACCTGTACCCCGCCGTGCCGCACTACCACCTGCCTCGCCTGCACCGCCTGCTGGTGGAGAAGGGTGCCTTGCACCAGGCCGAGGTTCGCGACTTGCGTGGAACCTGGCGGATCATCTTTGCGCCGCGGGCGCCGAAGGGCTGACGGAGACACCAGATGACCGACCTGATCCTGCATCACTACGACGGCTCGCCCTTCTCCGAGAAGGTCCGCTTGATCCTCGGCTTCAAGGGCCTCGCCTGGAAGTCGGTCAAGGTCCCGGTGATGCTCCCCAAACCCGACGTGGTGGCGCTGACCGGCGGCTACCGCCGCACGCCGTTCCTGCAGATCGGCGCCGACATCTGGTGCGACACCGCGCTGATGGCCCGCGTGATCGACACGCTGGCGCCCAAGCCACCGCTCTATCCGCATGCCGCCGGCGAGCTGCAGCACCTCGTGGCGCAATGGGCCGATTCGACGCTGTTCTGGACGGCGATTCCGTACACGATGCAGCCGGCCGGCGTGGCCCACATCTTCGAAGGGGCGCCGCCCGAGTTCCTGAAGGCCTTCGGTGCCGATCGCGCGGCCATGACCGCCGGCATGCGCCGCGTGACCACCGCCGATGCCGCGGTGCAGCTGCAGGGCTACTTCGGCTGGCTCGAATCGCAGGTGGCCGATGGCCGGCCGTTCCTGATGGGCGCGCAGCCCTGCATCGCGGATTTCTCGGTCGCGCAATCGCTGTGGTACGTGCGCCGCGCGCCACCGGTCGCGACCATCCTCGCGCCGTTCCAGAAGCTGATCGGCTGGTACGAGCGGGTCGCGGCGTTCGGGCACGGCACGGTCGAGAAGATGACGAGTGCCGACGCGCTGGACATCGCCGCGCGCGCCACCACCCACGAGCCGGTCAAGGTGGAGCCGGGCCTCGGCTTCGACGCCGGCACGGCCGTCACCGTGATGCCCACCGACTACGCGCCCGATCCGGTCGCCGGCACGCTGGTCGGGCTCACGGCGCACGAGGTCGTCATCGAGCGGCGCGACGAGCGCGGCGGGCTGCTGCATGTGCATTTCCCGCGCATCGGCTACCAGGTCAAGAAGGTTTCAACGGAGACGACATGAAGAACTTCAAGGGCGGCACCGCCGTCATCACCGGCGCGGGTTCGGGGTTCGGGCTCGAGGCCTCGCGCATCGCCGCGCGGCTGGGCATGAACGTCGTGATGGCCGACGTGCAGCAGGACGCACTCGACGCCGCGGCCGCCGAGATCCGCGGGCTCGGCGCGCAGGTGCTCGCGCAGCGGCTCGACGTCGCGAAGGCGGCCGAGGTC
>NZ_JBFUGN010000144.1:0-9621 GCF_056402895.1 Rhizobacter sp. P3_B12
GCCGGATCAAGCGGCTCTCGCTGACCCCGGCGGGCCGGCGGCGCGTGTCGGCGATCCACGCCCATGCGCGGGCCCAGGTCGCGGACGCCCTGGGCCGCCTGAAGCGCGGCCAGCACCGCACCGTTCTCAACGGCCTGCGGCTCTACAGCGAGGCGCTCGCAGGCGCGCATGAGGCGCGCCCTGATCCGTCAGCGGTCGACGTGGTGCCGGGCTACCAGAGCGGGCTCATCGCCAGGGTCACGCAGATGCATGCGCTGCAAGACGCACGAGACGCCGCCATCGGGCAACGCTTCGAGTCCGCTGTCGCGGCAGGGCTGGCGGATTTCTGCGACAGGCTCGGTCAGCCGGGGAATGGCATCTGGACGGCCCGGCAAGGGGGCGACATCGTCGGCTCGATCGCCCTCGACGGCGACGACCCAGGCGCCGGCGTCGCTCGCCTGCGCTGGTTCATCGTGGATGAGGGCATCCGCGGTCGTGGCGTGGGGCGCACGCTGCTGGCCAGCGCGCTGGACTTCGCCGACGGCCAGGGTTTCGCTGAAACGCAGCTGCGGGCCTTCGACGGTTCATCTGCCGCCCGGCATCTCTGCGAATCGCACGGCTTCGCCTGCGTGGAAGAGCGGCCTGCGGCTCCCTGGGGCCAGGACGTCCTGGAACAGCGTTTCGTGAGGAGGCGACCATGAACTCGACACCCACCATCGAGGAGCTTGCCGGTGCGGCCCCGGAACTTCCAGCCTCGGGCCGGCTGAAGGGCCGCGTGTGCCTGGTCACCGGCGCCACGACCGGGATCGGCCGCGCAACCGCGCTGCGAATGGCCGCGGAAGGCGCGGCCGCGGTGGTCGTGACGGGCCGCCGAGAGGAGCTCGGCCAGGCGCTCGCTGGTGAGATCCGTGAGCGCGGTGCCGAATGCCTCTTCGTCGCGGCCGATGCGACCCGCGAGCATGACATCGTCGCGACCGTCCAGCAGGCACAAGCCCGGTTCGGCCGGCTGGACGCCGTGTTCAACAACGCGGGCTGCCAGGAACGCCGGGGCCTGTTGGCGGAGCAAAGCGACGAGGTGTACACGCGCGTGTTCGACACGAATGTGCGAGCCCTCTTTCATTGCATGCGCCACGCCATCTCGGCCATGCTGGCGGGTGGCGGCGGCACGATCGTCAACAACACCAGCGTGAGCGGGATCCGCAATCCCAACGCGGGGTTGTCGCTCTACAGCGCGTCGAAGGCGGCCGCCAACTCGCTCACGCGCTCGGCCGCGATGGAGTACGCGCCGGCAGGGATCCGGATCAACGCGGTCGCACCGGGGCGCGTGCTCACGGACATGATGCTTTCCTCCGGCATGGCGGACATGCGCGCCGTTGCGGCCGGCCTGCCGCTGCGCCGGATGGGTCATCCGGAAGAGGTGGCCGCCGCCGCCATCTGGCTGATGTCTGACGAAGCGCGCTATGTCGTGGGCCACGTGCTCGCAACCGACGGCGGGTTCCTGGCAGGGTAGGGAAGGCGTGGCGCCCGGTCAGCACTCGACGTCGCGTTCGGGCCGGCAACGGCGCGCCCCACGGGGCGGATGCGACGACATCCCGACCGTTCCTGCCTCGACCAGAAAGCGCGCGATCGCGCGCCTGGCGTCCGATGTCACTCCCGCTTCACTCCACCGAGGCAGCATGCCTTTGCCGCCAACGCGCGGGTCGCCCTGGGTCGGCGCCAGCAGCAGGACGGTCATGGCTCGACCGTGGGCCGTCGTGACGATCCAATGCGTGGGCGTGCCGTGGTCGCCGGGAAACAGTTTCGGCGTGACCGCCGGCGATTGATCGGGCCGCACGATCACCAGTTCGGGCGACTCCTCCAGCGTCGTTGCGTTGCCGTCGACGCTGCAGCGTGCCAGGGCCAGCAGCACGGTGGCGCAGGTCAGTGCCCTCATGCCGGCGTGCCGGGGGAAGCGCGAATCGCGAGCGGCGGCAGCAGGTTGCGGCGCAAGGCCACGCATTCGAAGCCGCAACGCTGCATGTTCAACAGCGACGGATTGACCTCGTCCGTGGGCTCGCCCGTCTCGGTGCCGATCCAGCGCACGCCGGCGCGCGTCGCATCCTTGACGCGGCGCGCCATCACGGCGCGCTGGCCGCCGCGGCGCCGATGCGACTCCAGCATGCTGCCGATCCCGACCCAGGCCTGGTCGCCATCGACGAACAGCGCGCCGCCGCCGACGGCCGTGCTGCCGTCGAAGACGCCGTAGAGCTGCCAGCGCGGACGGTCATGCAGCGCGCGCAACCAGCCGGCGACGAACGAGGGCAGGCCGAATCCGCGGGTGATCGCGTCGGCGATCGCCTCGGCATCGTCGTCGGTGCCGGCCGCGACGCGCAATGTCGTCTCGCCCGCGTCCACCGGGCCTGCCGGCCGCAGCATCTTCGCCCAGTTCGCGGGTTCGGCCGACCGCCATCCGGCCGCTTCGAGCGACAGCGCCGTGTCGCGGGGCTGCGCGTGCGTGTTGACATGCAGCCACCACTGGCGTGAACCGGCCGCTGCGAACGCCGCCGCGACTTGCGCGGCGCTGTCGGCACTCGCCGGCGCGCGCAGCCCGAGCCCGATCGCCCGGTTGAACAAGGGTGACTCGATGCCCGGTGCCAACAGCAGCGTCGCATCGGCGACGCGGTCGTGGGCGATGCCCAGCGTCTGGCGCAGCGCCGGCGGTGCCGCGTCGTAGTAGTCCGCCCAGGCGCGGGCTTCGATGTCGTCGGCCAGGGTGGCCATGTCGGCGGGGATCATTGTCGAGTTCACGGGACGCGATTCCTTCTGGGTGGATTGATTGACCTTACACCGTAAGGTCGACGCCGCGGAATATACTGCAGAGCGCCTTACGTTGTAAAGTGGTCCATGGCCCGTGCCCGCACCACCACCCAAGCGCCGACATCGGCTGCGCCAGCGTCACCGCTTCCTCGCGTCCCGCTCGATCGGGACCGAATCGCCGCGGTGGCCCTGGCACTCATCGACAGCCACGGGCTGGATGGCTGCTCGATGCGCCGCATCGGCCAGGAGCTGGGCGTCGAGGCGATGGCGCTCTACCACCACTTCAAGTCCAAGGGCGAGCTGCTCGATGCGGTGCAGGAGCTGCTGATCGGCGAGATCGAGATGCCCGATCCCGCCAGCGACCCGCCGGTCGAACGCATCCGCCGGAGCATGCGCAGCTATCGGCAGATCGCGGTGCGCCATCCGCGCGCCTTCACGCTGCTCGCCGCGCGGCGCTTCAACACCCCGCGTGCATTCCGCGTCTACGAGCAGTTGCTGCTGATGTATGCCGAATGCCGCCTGGCACCGCAGCAGCAGGCCTGGTGGTTCCGCCTGATGGGCGGTTTCGTGAATGGCGCGGGCATGGCCTACGTCGCGAGCATCGAGCACATCCCGGACGCCACCAAGCTGCAACTGCAGCATGCGCCGCAGACCATCCCGTTGCCGCACGTTGCTGCCGTGGCGCCGTTCCTGCGGATCGAGGGCCTCGATGCCGCCTTCGAGTTCGGGCTCGACGTGCTGCTGGATGCGCTGGCGGGGGCGTGCCCGCCACACCGTTGAAAAAAGGAGCCGAAGACCATGACAGTCAAGCGAATGGACAACGTGCTGATCGTTGTCGACGATCTCGACGCGGTGAAGGCGTTCTTCATCGAACTGGGCCTCGCGTTCGAGGGCCAGACCACGGTGGAAGGGCCTGCCATCGGGCGCCTCATCGGGCTGGGAGACGTCCGGGCCACCCTCGCGATGCTGCGCACGCCCGATGGGCAGGGCATCGAGCTGGACAAGTTCCACACGCCGGACGCCGTCCGGTTCGGGCCCGTGGACGCGCCGATGAACACCTTGGGTCTTCGTCGCATCATGTTTGCCGTCGACGACATGGAGGCCGTCATCGCGCGGATGCTCGCCCATGGCGCAGAAATCATCGGCCAGATGCAGTACGAAACGTCGTACCGGCTCGCCTACATCCGTGAGCCCGAAGGCCTCCTCGTCGGGCTGGCCGAGCAGCTCAGCTGAGGGCGGGCAACGCTCGACGGGCGCGCACCGCCGCGCTCAGCTCGCGCAGCAGCGGCTCCGTCTGCGTCCAGCCCAGGCAGGCGTCGGTGATGGACACGCCGGGCACCAGGTCGGCCTTGGTCTGGCCGTCCAGCAGGTCCTGGCGACCCGGCTGCAGGTGGCTCTCGATCATGACGCCGGTGATGCGCGTATCGCCGCCGGCGATCTGGCCGGCCACGTCGCGGCCGACGTCGACCTGGCGCTCGTACTTCTTGCTCGAGTTGGCGTGCGAGAAGTCGATCATGACCTGCTCGCGCAGGCCCGAGGTCTTCAGCCCTGCGCAGGCCGCGGCCACGGACGCCGCGTCGTAGTTGGGCGCCTTGCCGCCGCGCAGGATGATGTGGCAATCCTCGTTGCCCCGCGTCTCGAAGATCGCGGCCATGCCCATCTTGGTCATGCCCATGAAGGCGTGCGCCGAGCGCGCCGCGAGCACGGCATCGCTCGCGACCTTGATGCCGCCGTCGGTGCCGTTCTTGAAGCCGACCGGGCACGAGAGGCCCGACGCCAGCTGGCGGTGGCTCTGGCTCTCGGTCGTGYGCGCGCCGATGGCGCCCCAGGCGATCAGGTCGGAGATGTACTGCGGCGACAGCAGGTCCAGGAACTCGGTGCCGGCCGGCAGCCCGAGGCCGTTCACGTCCAGCAGCAGCTGGCGGGCCAGCCGCAGGCCCTCGTTCATGTGGAAGCTGCCGTCCAGGCGCGGGTCGTTGATGTAGCCCTTCCAGCCCACCGTCGTGCGCGGCTTCTCGAAGTAGACGCGCATCACGATCAGCAGGTCGCGGCTCAGTTCATCGCGGGCGGCCTTCAACAGCCGCGCATAGTCCATCGCCTGGTCGTGGTCGTGGATGGAGCACGGGCCCACCACCACCAGCAGCCGGTCGTCGCGGCCGTGCAGCACGGCGCCGATCTCCTGCCGCGCGCGCGCCACCACCTCCAGCGCCTGGTCCGAGGCCGCCAGCTCCTCGAGCAGCAGCGCCGGGCTGATCAGCGCACGCACGGCGCCGATGCGGGTATCGTCGGTGCGCGTGGCGTCGAAGGTCGACGGCTCGTCTTCGTGGGCGTGGGTGGAGGGAGTGTTCATTCCATGGGCGAAAGTGTGCAAGGCAGCAGGATTCTGGCAGTTCTTTCCCCGGCCCAGGCCGGTGACGCAGAGGCGTTGGTGGCGTTGCGCAACCACTACCTGCGCACCCGCTGACCGCGCCCCGGTGCGCACTGCATCACGCCGCCCCCCTTTCCGGCGCGCCGAAGTCCATCCGTCCGGTTCCGAACCGGCAGCGCATGCTGCGTCTCCCCGTTGCTGCCATCCACGGCGGTGATGAAAGGTGACCTGATGACGCAGTGCGGTGAAGACGTGCGGTTGCTGGAGCGGCTGGGCCTGGACATGCTCGCGCCCGGGGAGGCCCGGGCCTGCGAACTCCTGCTGGAGGGCGGCATCCGCATGCTGCTGGAGCTCAGCGAGGACGGCCTGCTGACGATCGCCGCGGCGCTGCCCGGCGAGGTCACCGACGCCGACGACGCCTTGCTCTCGATGTCGCCCGCCGAGACCGACCTCGACGACGCGCGGGACACGTCGCCGATCGACATCAGCACCGAATCGGGCCACCTCATCGTGTGGGCGGACCATTTCGTCGAGGCGGCCGGCGACGCCCGCATGGTCTCGCTGCTCGACCGCGTGGCCACGCGGGCTGCCGCGGTGGCCGCGGCGCGGCATTCCGGCGCCCGCGACGCCGCGACGAACCTGCACCAGGACACGATCCCGCTCGCTAAACTGCGGCTCAACGAAGTCCGGAGGCGACTCGCGATGAACCAGGCCCCTTGCCGCGTACTGTGGATCGATGCCCAGCCGCCCGACGCCGATGTCGGCTCGGCCGCGCTGCAAAGCCGCCTGGGTACCGGCTTCGACCTGCGCACGGCCACCGGCCTCGACTGCAGCGAGGCGCGCGACGCGCATTCCGAGGTGATCGTGCTGGCGCTCGGCGCCGATGCCGCCGAGGTGGTGCTCGGCTGGCCCGCACTCGCGGTGGCCGCGGCCGATGCGGCGCTGGTGGTGCTGGCACCGGCGATGGGCGATGCGCAGGCGCAGCGCCTGATCGAGGCCGGCGTGCAGGACATCGTGTTCCACGCCGACCTCGGCTCGCTCGCGCAGCGGCTGCGGCTGGCCGCCGGGCGCAAGGCTATCGAGCGCGAGGCGCGCAAGGCCTACGCCACCGACCTGATGACCGGCCTGCCGAACCGCGCGCAGCTGATCGAGCACCTGAGCCAGGTGCTGGCGCTGCGCGAGCGCGAGCCGGCACCGGTCAGCCTGCTGGTGTTCCGCATGGACGGGTTCCAGGGCATCGAAGGCGCGCACGGGCCGGAGTCGGCCAACGTCGTGCGCCGCAAGGTCGCGGTGCGGCTGCGCGGCGGCGTGCGCTCGAGCGACGTGGTGGCCTCGCTCGGGGCCGATGTTTTCGCGGTGCTGCTGCCGTCGACCGAATCGCCGGCCGATGCGCAGCGCGTCGTCGACAAGCTGGTGCGCATGCTGCGCGATCCGTTCAACGTGGCCGGCATCACGGTGGGCGTGACGGCGCACGTCGGYGTCGCGCAGTACCCGCAGGACGGGCAGCAGCCCGACGACCTGCTGCGGCATGCGGCTGCCGCGGCGCTGGCGACCGCCTACGAGCCGCAGGGGGCGGCGAACGATTGACTGCTTCTGGCCGCTCTACTTCTGAATGTCCCCCAGGCACAGGTACTTCACCTCGACATAGTCGTCGATCCCGTGGTGCGACCCCTCGCGCCCGAGGCCCGACTGCTTGACGCCGCCGAACGGCACCTCGGCCGTCGAGATCAGCCCGGTGTTGATGCCCACCATGCCGTACTCCAGGGCCTCGCCGACGCGGAAGATGCGGCCGATGTCGCGGCTGTAGAAGTAGCTCGCGAGGCCGAACTCGGTGGCGTTGGCCATCGCGATCGCGTCGGCCTCGGTGCTGAAGCGGAACACCGGCGCCACCGGGCCGAAGGTCTCCTCGCGCGCGCACAGCATCTCGCTGGTGGCGCCCGACAGCACCGTCGGCTCGAAGAAGCGCGTGCCGAAGCGGTGCCCGCCGGTCACCAGCGTCGCGCCCTTCGCGGTCGCGTCGGCCACGTGGCGTTCGATCTTCTCGATCGCCGCRTCGTCGATCATCGGCCCCTGCGTCACGCCGGCCTCGAAGCCGTTGCCCACCTTGATCGTCTTCGTCTTCTCGGCGAGTTTCGCGACGAAGGCGTCGTACACGCCGTCCTGAACGTACAGCCGGTTCGCGCAGACGCAGGTCTGGCCGGCATTGCGGTACTTGCTGGCGAGCGCGCCCTCGACCGCGCTGTCCAGGTCGGCATCGTCGAACACGATGAACGGCGCATTGCCGCCCAGCTCCAGCGACAGCTTCTTGATCGTCGGCGCGCACTGCTTCATCAGGATGCGGCCGACCTCGGTCGAGCCGGTGAACGACAGGTGGCGCACCCGATCGCTCTCGCACAGCACCTTGCCGACCGCGATGGAGTTGGCGCCGTCGGCGGTGATGACGTTCAGCACGCCCGGCGGCATGCCGGCGCGCTGCGCCAGCTCGGCCACGGCCAGCGCCGACAGCGGCGTCTGCTCGGCCGGCTTGATCACCACCGGGCAGCCGGCGGCCAGCGCCGGCGCGACCTTGCGCGTGATCATCGCGATCGGGAAATTCCACGGCGTGATCGCCGCGCACACGCCCACCGGCTGCTTGATCACCAGGTAGCGCTTGCCGTTGTCGGTGGTCGGGATGGTCTCGCCGTAGACGCGGCGCGATTCCTCGGCGAACCACTCGATGAAGCTGGCGCCGTAGCCGACCTCGCCCTTCGCCTCGGCGAGCGGCTTGCCCTGCTCGGCCGTCATGATGCGCGCCAGGTCGTCGGCGTTCGCCATCAGCAGCTGGAACCACTTCATCAGGATCGCCGAGCGCTCCTTCGCGGTCTTGCCGCGCCAGGCCGGCCAGGCCTGGTTCGCGGCGGCCACGGCGGCCTGCGTCTCGGCCGCGCCCAGGTTGGCCACGTCCACGAGCTTCAGGCTGGTCGCCGGGTCGTTCACGTCGAAGYGCGCGCTGCCGGCCACCCATTCGCCGCCGATCAGCGCGTCGGTCTTCAGCAGGCCCGGGTCCTTCAATGTCGCCAGCGGAGAGGTCTTCATGTCCATCGTCTCGGTCCCTTCATCGGTTCAACGGCGCGGCACACCCGGCAGCACGCACAGCATTTCGTACAGGAGGTTGGCGCCCAGCAGCGCGGTGTTGCCGGACGTGTCGTAGGGCGGTGCCACCTCCACCAGGTCGCCGCCGACCACGTTCAGCCCGTGGCAGCCGCGGATGATCTCCAGTGCCTGCGGCACCGTCAGGCCGCCGATCTCGGGCGTGCCGGTGCCGCCGGCAAACGACGGGTCGATGCCGTCGATGTCGAAGCTGATGTAGACGGGATGCGCAGTCCCGATGCGCTCGCGCACCTGCGCCATCAGCGGCGCGAGCGACTGGTACCACACCTCGTGCGCCTGCACGACGGTGAAGCCCTGCGCACGCGGCCAGTCGAAGTCGTCGGCCGCGTAGCCGGTGCCGCGCAGGCCGATCTGCCAGACCCGGTCGCATTGCAGCAGGCCTTCCTCGACCGCGCGGCGGAACGGCGTGCCGTGCGCGACCCGCTCGCCGAACATCTCGTCGTTGACGTCGGCATGCGCATCCACGTGCACCAGTGCCACCGGGCCGTGGCGCTTCGCGACCGCGCGCAGGATCGGCAGCGCGATCGTGTGGTCGCCGCCCAGCGTCAGCGGCTTGCAGCCGGCCGCCAGCACCGCGTCGTAGAACGCGCTGATCAGCGGCAGCGACTTGTCCAGTGAATAGGTGTTGATGGGCACGTCGCCCAGGTCCGCCACCTGCAAGGCATCGAAGGGCGCGGCCCCGGTCGCCATGTTGTAGGGCCGCAGCAGCGCCRACTCGGCGCGGATCTGCCGCGGCCCGAAGCGCGCACCCGCGCGGTTGGAGGTGCCGATGTCCAGCGGCACGCCGATGAAGGCGGCGTCCAGCCCCTGCGCCGACGTGGCGGCCGGCAGCCGCATCATCGTCGCGAGCCCGGCGAAGCRCGGCATCGCGTTGCCGCCCAGCGGCTGGTTCAGGTCCTTCATCGCTTGCGCCCCCGCAGCCATTCCAGCACCAGCAGCAGGCTGGTCGTGAACAGGATCAGCAGCGTCGCCACCGCCGCGATCGTCGGCGTGATGTTCTCGCGGATGCCGGTGAACATCTGCCGCGGCAGCGTCACCTGTTCCGGCCCGGCGAGGAACAGCGTCACCACCACCTCGTCGAACGAGGTCGCGAACGCGAACAGCGCGCCCGAGATCACGCCCGGCGCGATCACCGGCAGCGTGATGCGGAAGAAGGTGCGCAGCGGGCTCTCGCCGAGGCTCAGGCTGGCCCGCACCAGGTTGTTGTTGAAGCCCTGCAGCGTGGCCAGCACGGTGGTCAGCACGAAGGGCGCGCCCAGCGCGGCGTGCACGATGATCAGCGCGGTGTAGCTGTCGGCCAGCCCGGCCTTGGCGAAGAACAGGTAGGT
>NZ_JBFUGN010000145.1:0-9558 GCF_056402895.1 Rhizobacter sp. P3_B12
CAGGCTCAGCCCGAACGGATTCTTGACTCAGGCCGAATGGTGTTTGCGCCGCAGCGCGGCCACCGCCGCCAGCAGCCCGAACAGCCAGCCGAAGCCGAGTGCGCCGCCGCCATCGTCGCCCGGCGGGTTGATCGGCGGATCGTTGCCCAGCCCGTTCGACGGCAGGTCCTGGCCCTGGGCCGCGGCGGCGCGCAGCGCCGGGGTGTCGATCACGACCGATGGCCAGTTCGGCGCGGTGTAGCCGGTCGGGTTCGCCGCGTACGCCAGGGCCTGCGCCGCATCCATCAGCCCGGCACCGCAGGTGCTCGTGGTGCAGAGGCAGCGGCCCGGGTTCGAGTTCGAACACGCGCCGATCACCGGCGACGTGACGTGTGGCCGCGCGCTGCGCTTGAGCCCGTCGATCATCTGCGCAGTCGTCAGGTTCGGATTCACGCTGACCATCAGGCTCAGCACGCCRGACACCAGCGGCGTCGCGAAGCTGGTGCCGAACTCGTTGGCGTAGATCGGCGTGCCGGGGGTGCTGAATCCGCCGTTGCTGATCGTCAGCAGGCCGTCGTCGTTGATCGTGTTGCCCCACGCGCCGATCTGCGAGGTGTCGCCACCGACCGTGGCGATCTGGATGCTGGGACCAAGGTTCGAGTAGCTGGCCTTGAAGCCGTCGCGGTTCACCGCGGCGACGCCGACCACGCCGCTGCAGTTGGCCGGGCGCGTCACCTTGCCGCTCTCGTTGCCGGCGGGGGCGACGACGACGGCGTTCACCGTGGCCAGGTCGTTGATCGCGCTCTGGTAGGCGGCATTGCAGTCGTTGCTGCCGCCGAAGCTCAGGTTGATCACGCGCGCGGGGTGCGGGTTGAGCGGCGCGCCGCTCACCTGCAGCCCTGCCGCCCAGCGCATGCCGTCGACGATGTCGCCGACCGTCGCACCGCACTTGCCGGAGATGCGCACCGGCAGCACCCGGCTGGTCCAGTTGACGCCGGCCACGCCGGTGCCGTCATTGCTGGATGCGGCCGCGATGCCGGCCGTCGTGGTGCCATGCCACGAGCTGTCTTCGACGCCGCAGCCGGCAAACGCTGCATTGCTCAGATCGGCTTGCGTGACCCAATCTCCAGGGTCGCTCGGATCGGTGTCCCAGCCGTCGCCATCGTTCGCGTACTCGATCTCCGAGACGAAATCGCGGCCCGGCCAGTAGCGCGCCGCCGACAGGTCCGGGTGCGTGGTGACGCCCGAATCGAGGATCGCGATCGTGACCGCGGCATTGCCTTGCGTCGTGTCCCAGGCGAGCTGCACACCCGGCACGCCGCGCATCCGGTCGCTCGCTACGTTCGCGTTCGACCCGCTGACCGGCTGCAACCACCACTGCCCGGTGGAGCTGACGGTTTTCGGGAAGCGCGGATCGTTCGGCAGCGCCAGCCGGCGCTCCAGGTCGTTGGTGACGACCCACTCGACCTCCGGCTGGGCCCGCACCTGGGCGGCCATCGTCGCGGCTTCACCGGCCGACAGCACGTGGTCGAAATCGACCCGCTGCGCCGCGCGCCCGTTCGGCGAGATCTTCAGCGGCGCGAGGCCGGAGGCGCGCATCACGCCCTGCAGCCGCTCGGTGCCCGCCTTCGTGGTGCCGAGCGCCGCGGCCTGTTCGTGCGACGGCGCGTCCTTCAGCTTCACCAGCAGACCGAGCGCGCGGGGCGCCGGCGAGGTGGCCGGCAGGAAGCGGTCCGGCAGGGGCGTTGCCGCAGCGGCATGGCCGGCGGCCAGGGTCCCGAGCACCACGAGGGTGCTGGAGAAGGTCAGGAAGTGGCGCATGGGGATGTCTCCGTCGAGCGGAGATCATGCCCCAATGCGGGGCCTCAAGTTGTGTGCAAGGGTCTTCAGCGGCGACGCGTGCGCCACGGCTGCTGCAGCGCCAGCACCGCTGCGAGCAGCCCGGCCAGCCACGGCCAGCCGAGGGCGCCGCCGCCGCTGTCGCCGCTGGGGGCGGAGGCGCTCGGGGTCGTCGGCGTGGTCGGCGTCGAGGCAGCCGTCACGGTGACCGAGGCGGTGCTGGTCGCCTGGTGCGCGGCGTCGTCGGTGACGGTCAGGCTCACGGTGAAACTGCCGGCCGCCGTCGTCGCGACCGTCGCGGTCGCGGCATTGGTGGCACTGGTGAAGCTCGCGATGTTGCTGCCGGCGGTGAGCGTCCACTGGTAGCCGGTGATGGCGTGGCCGGCCGGCGCCGACGAGCCGCTGCCGCTCAACGTGATCGTCGAACCGGCGGCGACGCTGCCGGAGCCGGCATCGATGCGCGCCACCGCCTGGGCCACGGCCGCCACCGCCGCGCCGGCGTCCAGCAGGCCGGCACCGCAGGTGGCCGTCGTGCAGTAGCACTCGCCGGACTGCGCGGTCGCGTTCGGCGCATGGCAGGCCGCGACGCCGGTTCCGGCGCCGGTGGTGGGGAACGCGCGCGCCGTGCTCTTCAGCGCGCTGATCGCCTGCGCCGGCGTCAGTGCCGGATCGGCCGAGAACATCAGGCCCAGCGTGCCGGCCACCAGCGGTGTCGAGAAGCTGGTGCCGAGCGAGGTGTTGCTGCCGTCGGAATAGGTGCTGGTGCCCGGGCCGGTGGTGCCGGTGTTGGTGGTCGTCAGGATCGGGTACAGGCAGGCGCCGGTGGTGTTGACACAGTTGCCCGCCGGCGCGGCGATCGCAACCTCTGGCCCGAGGCTGGAGTAGCCGACCTTGGTGCCGGTGTGGCGCACGCCGGCCACGCCGACGACGCCCGGGCAGTTGGCCGGCACGTTGACCGCGAGGCCATCGTTGCCGGCGGCCGCGACGACGACGACGCCGGCGGTGGTCAGCTCGGTGATCGCGTCCTTGTAGGCCAGCGAGCAGCTGCCCTCGCCGCCGAGGCTCAGGCTCAGCACCTTGGCCGGGTTCGGGTTGGTGGTGACGCCGGGCACCGTGAAGCCGGCGGCCCAGCGCATCGCTGCGATGATGTCGCTGTCAGAACCGCCGCACTTGCCGAGCACGCGCACCGGCAGCAGCTTCACGTCACGGCCGATGCTGGCCATGCCGACGCCGTTGTTGGTCGACGCACCGACCAGGCCGGCCGTCTGCGTGCCGTGCCAGCTGCTGTCCTCGGCGCCGCAACCGGCAAAGTCGCCGCTCGCGTCCTCGGCCGAGGTGATCCAGTCGCCGGGGTCGCTCGGGTCGCTGTCGCGGCCGCCGCCATCGTTCGCGGTGGCGGCATCGCTGATGAAGTCGTAGCCCGGCAGCAGCTTGCTGGCGAGCTCCGGGTGGTCAGTGCGGATGCCGGTGTCCAGCACCGCGACGACGACGCTGCTGCTGCCGGTCGTGAGCGCCCAGGCCGTCTCGGCATTGATCGCCGAGACCACGCTGCCGCTCGATGCGCGCAGGTACCACTGGCCGACGGTCGGCGACACGCTCGCGCCGCCGGCATACAGCGGATCGTTCGGTGCCGCGAAGGCGCGGCGGCGGCCGTCCGGCACGGCGTATTCGACATCGGACAAGGCCGACAGGCGTGCCGCGAGGTCCGCCGAGCTGAGGCCGCTCGCCTTCACGAGCTGGCTGCGGGCCGACAGCGCCTGGCCGTCGCTGAGCGCGAGGCCGACCCGCTGCGACAGCGCCTGCGCCTGCTGCGGTGCCGCCTGCGCGCTGCTGCTGCCGCCGCTCGCCACCGACAGCGCCCGCATCGCGCTCGAGTCCGCCTTGAACTTGACGATCACCCGTGCCTGCATCTCGGCGGGAATCTTGTGCACGGCAGGTGCACGCTCGGCCGCCGATGCCGCCGGTGCGAGTGACGCGGCCAGCAGCGAGGCGATGCAGGAGACGATGAGTCGCTTCATGGGACAACCTGGGAGGGGCGCGCAGCCCGGAGCGGCCAGTGTAGGCAGCCGCCTTGTGTCCAGGGGTGAACCGGACATCGGTTGACACGCATGGAGACAACTGCGTTTCAAGTGCCGTGAATATCCAACGGATCGCGGCCCCGGGGCCACGGGTCAGCGTTCGTAAAAGACGATCTGTCCCTTGTCGACCTTGCAATCGAACTCGACGCGGTTGCCCTCGTCGCCCGGCACCATGTAGTCGCGGTCCGGCACGAGCGTACGCAACCAGTCCGCGACCGGTTCGCCGCCCGCGCCTTCGACGGCCGTGATGACGTTGGGCGCCGCGGGCTGCCTGAAGACGAGGGTTGCCCGGATCGGGCAGATGCCGGTGCCCCAGTCGTTCGGTGCCAGTTTCGGCGGCGCAGCCGGTGTCTTGAAGGCGTAGAGGCCGAAGCCTTCCTTCTCGGGCAACTGGTAGGCACCCTTGACGCCGAAGTTCAGCCGCATCCGGAACAGCGTCTCGCGCTGGTTGGCCGCACAGCCGGTCCATTGCCGCACGAGAGGCAGCCAGAGCCGGGCATGACCCGGGCCGCCGGCCTCGCTGACGACGCGCACGTCGGTGACCGGCACCGCGCCCGGCCGCACATGCATCTGCAGCGTCACCCAGCCGGGACGCAGCAGCAGGCTGTTGTCGGCCTCCACCTCGTGCCCGATGGTCGGGCCGGTGGGCGGGCACCATCCGGACTCGTCAGCGGCCTGAGCTGCCGCCGCCGAGCCCGCGGCCACGCTGCACGCCAGGGCCAGCGCGAAGAGGCGCGAGTGCACCTGCGCTTACTTCGCGACCACGCGAACCATCTCGAGCACCTTGTTCGAGTAGCCCCATTCGTTGTCGTACCACGACACCAGCTTCACGAAGGTGCTGTCGAGCGCGATGCCGGCGTCGGCGTCGAAGATCGAGGTGCGCGGGTCGCCGCGGAAGTCGGTCGCGACGACCTTGTCCTCGGTGTAGCCGAGGATGCCCTTCAGCGCGCCTTCGGACTGCGCCTTGAACTCGGCGCAGATCTCCTTGTACGTCGCTTCCTTGTTCAGCTCGACGGTCAGGTCGACCACCGAAACGACCGAGGTCGGCACGCGGAAGGACATGCCGGTGATCTTCTTGTTCAGCTCGGGGATCACGATGCCGACGGCCTTGGCCGCGCCGGTCGACGACGGGATGATGTTCTCGAGGATGCCGCGGCCGCCGCGCCAGTCCTTGTTGCTCGGGCCGTCGACGGTCTTCTGCGTCGCGGTGGTGGCGTGCACGGTGGTCATCAGGCCGCGCTTGATGCCCCACTTGTCGTTCAGCACCTTGGCCAGCGGCGCCAGGCAGTTGGTCGTGCACGAGGCGTTGGAGATGATGTCCTCGCCCTTGTAGGTCTTGTCGTTGACGCCGAACACGAACATCGGCGTGTCGTCCTTCGACGGGCCGGTCATCACGACCTTCTTGCCGCCGGCGGCGATGTGCTTGGCGGCGGTGTCCTTGGTCAGGAAGATGCCGGTGCCCTCGACGATGATGTCGGCGCCGACCTCGCCCCACTTCAGCTCGGCCGGGTCCTTCACGGCGCTCAGGCGGATCTTCTTGCCATTGACGATCAGCGTGTTGCCGTCGACCGCCACCGTGCCGTCGAAGCGGCCGGCCACCGAGTCGTACTGCAGCATGTAGGCGAGGTAGTCAGGCTCGAGCAGGTCGTTGATCGCGACGACCTCGATGTCCTTGAAGTTCTGGATGGCCGCGCGGAACACCATGCGCCCGATGCGGCCGAAGCCGTTGATGCCGATCTTGATGGTCATGAGATGTCTCTCCAGTTAGCGCTTGCGGAAAATCGTGGGTGCCATTGTCGCCGCTCGGGGGATTCAGCGGAGATCAAGCTGGGTACAAGGCACCGACACCGTCATCGTCGAGCCCAGCACGTGGCTGAAGGCCTGGGGCGGCAGCTTCAGCGAGATGCCGCTCAGCCAGTCGAGGAAGGCGTCGCGGCGTGGATCGGCGACCCCGATTTCGCCGACCGAGTTTTTCAGGATCGGCTGGAACAGGCGCAGGCGAACGTCGAACGGGCATCCCATCGCATTGAAGTCGAAGTGGACGTGCTGCTCGTCGAGCTTGTCGATGGCCGGCACGAGCTGCTGCAGGCTGAGGTCCTTGAGGACGATCTGGCCCGGGCTGTCGAGCTCGAACGAGACTACCCGCAAGGTGCTGAGGGCCTGGTCCTCCCGCAGGCACGGCAGCCTCACCTGCGAGGCCCAACGGGTGACGGCCCTCTCGAAAGGGGGCGCGCCCACCTTGTGGACCACCTCCACCTCCGGCGGCCGGGTCGGCCCGTGGAAGGTCATCTTGACCAGCAGCACAGCGAACACGGCACCCCGATCCATCGCCTCGCGCGGAAACTCCAGCGGCTTCGCGGGGTAGCGCGGCCGGCAGGCCTCGGACTCGAGGTCGACGTCTTCCCCGCGCAAGTGGCGCCACGCCACCGGTTGCCCGTCGTCCGGCCTGAACGCGAACTCCTGGGTGGCCGTCACCGGGTCCGCGTCTTCCCGCAGGCACGGCAGCCGGTAGGCCGAGACGTAGTCTTCGACCAGGTCGTTGAATTCGCCAACGTCGGCGTAGGTGATGAAGCTGACCCGCGGCGCCTTCTGCGGGTGCTGGAACACCAGCCTGACCCGCACCACGCCCGACAGCCGGGCACGCCGTGCCGCTTCCGGATATTCGATCGGCTTGCGATCCGCTGCGGCGGGCGTCAGGCACGCGAACTCCGCCGGCTCCAGCAGCGTGAGCCCCGGCTCGGGCAGGGCCGGGGCGGCCTGCGCCGCCCATGCCGCCGACAGGCCGAGCAGCAGCCCGGCCAGCGCCCGCTTCATCAGCGGCCGAGCACGACACGCACGGTGTCGGCCACGTTCTCCGGCGTGAAGTGGAAGTGCTTGAACAGCACCGGCGCCGGTGCCGACTCGCCGTAGGTGTCGATGCCGACCACCGCGGCGCAGCCGTACTTCCACCAGCCGTCGCTCACGCCCATCTCGACCGCGATGCGCGGCAGGCCCTGCGGCAGCACGCTGGTCTTGTAGGCGGYGCTCTGGCGGTCGAACACCGAGGTGCTGGGCATGCTGACCACGCGCACCGCGATCGCGCCGTTCTCGGGCTTCGCGAGCAGCTGCTGCGCATGCAGCGCGAGCTGCACCTCGGAGCCGGTGGCGATGATCACCGCCTGCGCCTTCTTCTTCAGGCCCACCTCGCCCGGCTCGGCCAGCACGTAGCCGCCCTTGGCGATGGTGTCGACCGCGGCCTGCGGCTGGCCGGCCCCGAACTCGGCCTTCGGCGCATACGGCAGGTTCTGGCGCGACAGCAGCAGCGCGCTCGGGCGGCCCGGGTTGCCGATCGCGGCGCCCCACGCCACCGCGGTTTCGGCGGTGTCGGCCGGGCGCCAGACATCCAGCCCCGGGATCAGGCGCAGCGCCGCGGCATGCTCGACCGACTGGTGGGTCGGGCCGTCCTCGCCGAGGCCGATGCTGTCGTGCGTGAACACGTGGATCACGCGGATCTTCATCAGCGCGGCCATGCGGATCGCATTGCGGCTGTAGTCGCTGAAGGTCAGGAAGGTGCCGCCGTACGGGATGAAGCCGCCATGCAGCGCGATGCCGTTCATGATCGCGGCCATGCCGAACTCGCGCACGCCGTAGTTGATGTGGCGCCCGCCGTTCGGCGAGCCGTCGGCTTCCATGCGCAGCGGCGGCGTGCTGCTGGTGTTGGTCAGGTTCGAGCCGGTCAGGTCGGCGCTGCCGCCGAGCAGTTCGGGCAAGGCCTTCGTGAACGACTCCAGCGCGATCTGGCTGGCCTTGCGGCTGGCCACGTTCTCGGCCTTCGCGTTCGCGGCGACCGCGGCGTCGAGCAGCGTCTGCGCGAAGTTCTTCGGCAGCTCGTGGTCCATGCGGCGGATGAACTCGACCGCCAGTTCCGGGTAGGCCTTCGAGTAGGCCTCGAAGGCGTCGACCCACGCCGTCTCGTCAGCGAGGCCGGCCGGGCGGCTGTCCCACTGCTCGTAGGCCTGCTCGGGGATCACGAACGGCTCGTAGCTCCAGCCGAGGGCTTCGCGGGTCAGCTTGATCTCGTCGGCGCCCAGCGCCTCGCCGTGCGCCTTCGCGGTGCCGCCGCGGTTCGGCGAGCCCTTGCCGATGGTGGTCTTGCAGCAGATCAGCGTCGGCTTGTCCGCCTGCTTGGCCGCCTTGATCGCGGCATCGACCGCGCTCACGTCCTGGCCGTCGACCGCGGCGATCACGTTCCAGCCGTAGGCCTCGAAGCGCTTCGGGGTGTCGTCGATGAACCACGGTGCGACCTTGCCGTCGATCGAGATGCCGTTGTCGTCGTACAGCGCGATCAGCTTGTTCAGGCGCCAGGCGCCGGCCAGCGCGGCGGCCTCGTGGCTGATGCCTTCCATCAGGCAGCCGTCGCCGAGGAACACGTAGGTGTGGTGGTCGACGATGGCGTGGCCGTCGCGGTTGAATTCCTTCGCGAGCAGCTTCTCGGCCAGCGCCATGCCGACCGCGTTGGTGACGCCCTGGCCGAGCGGGCCGGTGGTGGTCTCGACGCCCGGCGTGTAGCCCACTTCGGGGTGGCCGGGGGTCTTGCTGTGCAGCTGGCGGAAGTTGCGCAGCTCGCTCATCGGCAGGTCGTAGCCGGTCAGGTGCAGCAGCGCGTACAGGATCATCGACGCGTGGCCGTTGCTCRGCACGAAGCGGTCGCGGTTGGCCCAGTGCGGGTTGGCCGGGTTGTGGCGCAGGTGGCGGCCCCACAGTGCGACCGCCATGTCGGCCATGCCCATCGGGGCGCCCGGGTGGCCGGAATTGGCCTGCTGGACGGCGTCCATCGCCAAGGCGCGGATGGCGTTCGCCATCAAGGTGGTGTCGTGGGCGGGGGCAGTCATGCCGGGCGGCTCCTGGGTTGGGTTCGGGAAGGTCGCGTGAGGGCGCGGGGGCGGAAGCGGCGCATTTTWGGCGCCGCCGATAATCCCGCCGATGCAAGGCCTGCACCTCACCGCCGACCTGCGCGGCTGCGCCCCCGGCAACCCCGCGATGACCGAGCCCGACGCGTTGCGGCGGCGCTGCCTCGCGGCCGTCGCGGCCGCGGCGCTGCAGCCGGTCGGCGAACTGTTCCATCGCTTCCCGGCGCCGGGCGGGGTCACCGGCGTCGTGCTGCTGGCCGAATCGCACCTCGCGGTGCACACCTGGCCCGAACTGGCGGCGGTGACGCTGGACGTCTACGTCTGCAACCTCGGCGCCGACAACTCGGCCAAGGCGCAGGCGCTGCTCGATGCGCTGCTCGGCGTGTTCGAGCCAGCCCGGATCGAGCGCCAATCGCTGCTGCGGGGTACCGAATGAAACGCGGAATGAAAGCCATCATCCTGGCCGCCGGCCGCGGCGAACGCATGCGGCCGCTGACCGATGCGACGCCGAAACCCCTGTTGCCGGTGCACGGCAAGCCGCTGATCGAATGGCACCTGGAAGCGCTGGCGCGCGATGGCGTGCGCGACGTGGTGATCAATACCGCGTGGCTGGAGGATCTGATCCCGGGCGCGCTCGGCGACGGCAGCCGCTGGGGCCTGCGCATCCGCTACTCGATGGAGGGCCGCGACCACGGTGGCGCGCTCGAGACGGCCGGCGGCATCGCGAAGGCGCTGCCGCTGCTGGTCGATGGCCCGGACGAGTGCTTCTGGGT
>NZ_JBFUGN010000146.1:0-9502 GCF_056402895.1 Rhizobacter sp. P3_B12
GGCGTACTACGTGTCGGTGACCGGTGACGATGCGGTGCTCGACCAGACGGTGTCGTTCCTCGAGGGCCCGCAGCTGCCGCCGCACGAGGAGAGCCAGTACTTCGAGCCGACCATCTCGCACGAGAGCGCGAGCCTGTTCGAGCATTGCGTGCGCGCGATCCAGGTGAGCCGCGGGCGCGGCGTGCACGGGCTGCCGCTGATGGGCTGCGGCGACTGGAACGACGGCATGAACCGGGTCGGCTGGAAGGGCCAGGGCGAAAGCGTCTGGATGGCCTGGTTCCTGAAGTCGGTGCTCGACGAGTTCATGCCGATCGCGATGCGCCGCGAGCGCGCCGACCTGGTCTCCGAATGGACGCTGCTGTCGCAGGAGCTGATGACCGCGGTCGACACGAATGCCTGGGACGGGCAGTGGTACCGCCGCGCCTATTTCGACGACGGCACGCCGCTCGGCTCGGCTTCCAACGACGAATGCCGCATCGATTCGCTGTCGCAGAGCTGGGCGGTGATCGCCGGCGGCGGCGACCCGCAGCGCGCGCGCGATGYGATGGAGAAGGTCGACGAGATGCTGATCGACCGCGACGCGCAGCTGATCCGGCTGTTCACGCCGAGCTTCGACAAGACCGCGCACGACCCCGGCTACATCAAGGGCTACGTGCCGGGCATCCGCGAGAACGGCGGGCAGTACACGCACGCCGCGGTGTGGACCGCGATGGCCTTCGCGCGCCTCGGCGATGCCGGCCGTGCGTACCCGCTGTACGCGATGCTGAACCCGATCGGCAAGAGCGATTCGCGGCTCGCGGTGCAGCGCTACCGCGTCGAGCCGTACGTGATGCCGGCCGACATCTACGGCGAGTCGCCGCACACCGGCAAGGGCGGCTGGACCTGGTACACGGGTGCCGCCGGCTGGTACTGGCGCATCGGCATCGAAGAGCTGCTGGGCGTGCGCGTGCGCAACGGCGTGCTGCACATCGCACCGGTGGTGCCGCCCGGCTGGCCGGGGTTCAGCGTCACGCTGCGGCGCGGCCGCACGGTCTATGACATCGAAGTGGGCAACCCGTCGAAGGCCCAGGGCCGCTGGTCGCTGCAGCACGACGGACAGCCTGTTTCCCCCGAGGGCGGCGTGCCATTCATCGACGACGGTGCCCGGCACCGGGTCGTGGCCACGCTCGCCTGAATGCCGTCAATCCAACGTTGAAGTCGCATTGAAAGGAGATCACCATGCCAGCTGCCCCTCGTCCCCGTGCCAAGCCGTCGCGCTTCGACGCCATCGAGATGCTGAAGGCCGACCACATCGCGATCAAGAAGCTGTTCATCGCGTTCCACCAGCTCAGTGACCGCAGCAACACCGACGGCGAGCGCCGCGCCGTGGCCGAGCGCATCTGCATGGAGCTCACGGTGCACGGCCAGATCGAAGAAGAGATTTTCTACCCGGCGGTGCGCGCCGCGATCGGCGACGATGCGCTGGTCGACCAGGCCGAGGTCGAGCATGCGAGCGCGCGCGAGCTGATCGCCGAGATCTCGGCGATGACGCCGGTCGACGACCAGTTCGATGCCAAGGTCATCGTGCTCGGCAAGCACATCGATGCCCACGTCGAGGAAGAGCACGGCAAGATCTTCCCGAAGGCGAAGAAGGCCAAGGTCGACCTGAAGGCGGTGGGTGCGCGGCTCGCGTCGCGCAAGGCCAAGCTGATGGAGGAGTACCAGGCGATGGCCCGGGGCGGCGAGCCGCACGAGGACGAGAGCGACGACCCCGTGGGCCGGCCGCCGCTGGACCTCGCGCACCACCCGGTCTCGCGGGCCTGAGCGAGCGGGTTCAGCCGACCCGCGTGACCTTCACGTCGACCTGCAGGCCGAGGTAGGCGTCGGCATCGCCGAACCAGCTGCCCGAGATCGGCGCGGCCTGCTTCGGATCGCGCACGACGGCGACCCGCACCAGCTGCGATCCGCCGAGCAGGTTGTTGGTCGGGTCGAACGGCAGCCAGCCGGCCCCGGGCAGGTAGGCCTGCAGCCAGGCGTGCGTCGCGCCGGCGCCGGTGGTGGGAACGGTCGTCGGGACGGTGTCCTTGGCGCCCGGGCCGCCGCGGGGAGCGGCCGGGTCGAGCGCCGGGTCGTAGAGGTAGCCCGACACGAAGCGCGCCGCCACGCCGAGCCGCCGCACCGCCTCCATCATCAGCAGCGCGAAGTCGCGGCAGCTGCCGCTGTTGAGCGCGAGCGTCTTCAGCGGCAGCTGCGTGCCTTCCTCGTCGCGGTCGGCGTAGCGGAAGGTGTCGCGGATGTGCTGGTTCATGCGCACCAGCATGTCGCGGGTGCCGGTGGGGCCGTCGGTGCGGACGAACTGGCGGGCCCATGCGGCGAGCGTGCCGTCCGGGTCGTCGTGGTGCGGGCGCAGGTAGTGCTCGAGGTCGAAGCGCTCGTCGACCGAGTACGAGAACGGAAAAAACTCGGCCGACGGCGACAGCGGCAGCTCCAGGTTGTGGCTGCTCGCATGCTCGATCGTGAACGAGCAGACGAAGCGCAGCGCGTCGGCCTCGACCAGCGGCTGCACCAGCGCGATCGAGTTCGAGTACGGATCCTGGATCATCCGCACGCCGGCCGCGGGGCTGACCTGCAGGTCGGTGGCGAGCACCCGCAGGTCGTGGCTGTCGCGCGGGCGGAACATCACGCGGTGTTCGCCGAAGCGCACCGGCTTCGAATAGCGGTAGGTCGTCGTGTGGACGATGTCGTACTGGATCGTCATCGCCGGACGCCGGATCAGACGCCGAGCAACTCCACCTCGAACATCAGCGTCGCGTTCGGCGGGATCACGCCGCCGGCGCCGCGTGCGCCGTAGCCGAGCGCCGCCGGTATCACCAGCACGCGCGTGCCGCCGACCTTCATGCCTTGCACGCCTTCGTCCCAGCCCTTGATCACCATGCCGGCGCCGAGGCCGAACTCGAACGGGTCGTTGCGATCCTTGCTGCTGTCGAACTTGGCGCCCTTGACGCCGTTGTTGTAGAGCCAGCCGGTGTAGTGCACGCGCACGTGCTGGCCGGCCTGGGCTTCGGCGCCGGTGCCCGGCACGGTGTCTTCGTACTGGAGGCCGGAGGCGGTCGTCTGCATGGGGATTCCTTGTTGGGGCGCAAAGCCGGGATGCTAACGCGCCGATGGAATCCCCGTGGCAGCGGGATCATCGAGGCAGCGCATAGGCCAGCACGTAGTCGCCCGGCTTCGTCCCGGTCGACCCGTGCCCGCCTGCCACCACCAGCAGGAACTGCCGCCCGTCCGCGCCCGCGTAGGTCATCGGCGTCGCCTGCCCGCCGGCCGGCAGCCGCTGCTTCCACAGCTCGCGGCCGGTGCTCACGTCGTAGCCGCGCACGTAGTCGTCGAGCGTGCCCGACAGGAAGGCCACGCCGCCGGCCGTCATCATCGGCCCGCCGATGTTGGGCACGCCCATGCGGAACGGCAGCGGCAGCGGTGACAGGTCGCGCACCGTGCCGTTGCGGTGCTTCCAGGCCACCTGCCCGGTGCGCAGGTCGACACCCGCCACATTGCCCCACGGCGGCTGCTGGCACGGGACGCCGAGCGGCGACGTGAAGGCGCTCATCTTCGCCGCGTAGGGCGCGCCGAAGTTCTCGTTCAGCGCCGGCAGCGGGCCGAGCGGCTCGCCCTTGCCCTGCACCATCAGGCTCGTGGCATCCGGGCGCGGTACCAGCGTCGACGTGAAGGCCAGCGTGGTCGGCGTCGTGAAGGCAATCTGCCGGACCGGGTCGACCGCGATGCCGCCCCAGTTGAAGACGCCGAAGTTGCCGGGGTAGATCAGCGAACCGCCTTCGGACGGCGGCGTGAAGCGGCCGTCGTAGCGCAGCCGGTGGAACGCGATCCGGCAGGCCAGCTGGTCGAACAGCGTCGCGCCCCACATGTGGCGCGCTTGCAGCGGCGGCGGATCGAACGAGAGCGCCGAGCGCGGCTGTGTCGGCGCGGTGTGGTCGCCGCTCGCGGCACCCTGCGGCGCGGCCACCTCCTCGACCGGCAGCAGCGGCTTGCCAGTGCGACGGTCCAGCACGAACAGCTCGCCTTGCTTGGTCGGCTGCACGAGGGCCGGCACCGTCGCGCCGCCGACCGTGATGTCAAGCAGGCTCGGCTGCGACGGCACGTCGTAGTCCCACAGGTCGTGGTGCACCGTCTGGAACACCCAGCGCACCTTGCCAGTGGCGAGCTCCAGCGCCACCACCGACGACGAGTAGGTCTCGACGGCCGCGCTGCGCTGCCCGCCCCACTGGTCGGGCGGCTGGTTGCCCATCGGCACGTAGACCAGGCCCAGCGCCTCGTCGACGCTGGAGATCGACCAGCTGTTCGGCGAATTCGGCGTGTAGCTCGCACCGGCGGCGATCGGTGCCGTCGCGTCGGGGTTGCCGGAGTCCCAGTTCCACACCAGCGCGCCGGTCTCGATGTCGAACGCACGGATCACGCCCGATTGCTCCTTCGTCGACACGTTGTCGAGCACGGTACCGCCGATGACCACCAGGTTCTGCGTGACGACGGGGGGCGAGGTCGAGTAGTACGAGCCCGGCTTCAGGTTTGGCATGTGCGCCCACAGGTCGACCTGGCCGCGGCCGCCGCCGAAGCTGCGGCAGATCGCGCCGGTCTCCGGGTCGAGCGCGATCAGCCGGCCATCGGCCGTCGGCATGAAGAGCTTCGCGGGGCAGGCATCGATCGCCTTCGCGCCCTGCGTGGTCGCGGCGACCAGCAGGCCCACGCGCTGCGGCGAGGTGTCTGCCGCGGCTGCCGGCGCCGAGGCCGGTGCCGCGGGGGACGCAGCGGCCCGCGGCGGCTGGTAGCCGAGGCCGCGGCAGGTCAGGTGCTGCAGCGCCAGCTCGCCCTGGATCAGCGGGTCGTAGCGCCACACCTGCTGGCCGGTGGTCGCGTCGAGTGCCACCACCGACTGGTGCGGCGTGCACAGGTAGAGCCGGTTGCCGATCTTCAGCGGCGTGACCTCGTAGGTCGTCTCGATCGGGTCGCCGGGCCGGCCGCGCAGGTCGCCGGTGCGGTACTGCCAGGCGAGCTGCAGGCTGCCGACGTTGTCGGGCGTGATCTGCTTCAGCGGCGACCAGCGCTGGCCGTGCCCGGTGCGGCCGTAGGCGTGCCATTCATCCGAAGGCACGGCCGACGCGGCGTCGCTGGCCACGGCGGCGGCCGGCAGGCTTCCGACCTGCTCGTGGCGATCGACCGTCCACGACGCGACCGCGACGACGCCGGACAGCATCAGCACGGTGGCCAGCGCGGCGCGTGCGCTGCCCAGGCCGGCGATGCCCAGGGCGCGCGCGACCGGCGCCGTCACCAGCAGCACGCCGAGCACGAACAGCAGGTCCAGCCGCGCCGCGAGCGGCCACCAATCGAGGCCGGATTCCCACAGCGCCCAGGCCAGCGTCAGGAGCAGCCAGCCGGTGAAGACCCACAGCGCGGCGCTGCGCCTGCGCCACAGCAGTGCGCCGCTCGCGAGGGCGGCGATGCCGGCGGCGAGGTAGTACGGGCTGCCGTGCAACGCGATCAGCCAGGCACCACCGCCGGCGAGCGCGAGGCCGGACAGGATCAGCACGACGGCGAGCACGCGCGCCAACAGCGCGCGGGGAGGGGTAGGGGAAGTCGGCACGGGGAATCTCCGCAAGGCAACGGACAATCGCCCGCACAGGCCAAGTTAGCGGCCCGCATGCGTGCCGGCTGTCGGCCGCGATCCTGGCGCGTCGTAGGACGGTGTGCCTTGCGCCGCCGGGATGTCACAGCATTTCAGGAGATGACCCGATGTTCGATGCAACCGTCGCCGGCAGCTTGCCGAAACCCGCCTGGCTGGCCGAGACCGGCAAGCTGTGGCCCACCTGGAAGGCCGAGGGCGACGCGCTGGCGCAGGCCAAGCTCGATGCGACGCTGTTGTGGATCAAGGCCCAGGAGGATGCCGGGCTGTCGGTGATCGGTGACGGCGAGCAATCGCGCCAGCACTTCGTGCACGGCTTCCTGGAGCGGGTGGCCGGCATCGACTTCGAGCACAAGGTCGAGATGGGCATCCGCCGCGACCGCTACAAGGCGATGGTGCCGCAGGTGGTGGGCCCGCTGAGCCTGACCGGCCGCGTTCACGCGGCCGAGGCACGCTTCCTGCGGGCGCACACGCAGCGCAAGATCAAGTTCACGCTGCCCGGGCCGATGACGATCGTCGACACGGTGRCCGACCGCTTCTACGGCGACCGCGTGAAGATGGCCTTCGCGTTCGCCGAGCTGCTGAACCAGGAGGCGCGCGCGCTGGAGGCCGACGGCGTCGACATCGTGCAGTTCGACGAGCCGGCCTTCAACGTCTACATGGAAGAGGCGGCCGACTGGGGCGTGAAGGCGCTGGAGCGCGCGGCCGAGGGGCTGCGCTGCACGACCGCGGTGCACATCTGCTACGGCTACGGCATTCAGGCCAACATCGACTGGAAGAACTCGCTGGGCGACGAGTGGCGGCAGTACGAGAAGGTGTTCCCGGCGCTGGCCGCGAGCCGCATCGACCAGGTGAGCCTGGAGTGCATCCATTCGCACGTGCCGCCCGACCTGATGGCGCTGCTGGCCGGCAAGGACGTGATGGTCGGCGTGATCGACGTCGCGAGCGATACCATCGAGACCGCCGAGGAAGTGGCCGACACCATCGGCCGCGCGCTGCAGTTCGTGCCGAAGGAGCGGTTGATCCCGTGCACGAACTGCGGGCTCGCGCCGATGAGCCGGGCGGTGGCGGAGGCGAAGCTGAAGGCGCTGGGGGAGGGGGCGGCGCTGGCGAGGAGGCGCAGCGGGGGCTGAGTATTCGCCGAGAGAGGAACATGCCGGGAGCAGGGTGGCTGACTCACGTGTCCCAGCCCTTCAGGCTTCCCCATGTCAGCGCTGCAAACGCAAGGGCAAGGCCTGCGATGATGCAGACGCCGGTCCACGAGACATTGCCGTCCAGCATCGTCGAACCCAGAGCAGTGGGAGCAAATATCCAAAGAGGGACGGTCGCGGCGATCACCGGCCGGCCTCTCCTGGCGATGAGCGCCGAGACGGCAAAGCCGCCGAATATGGAGCCAACGATGCAGATCCACGCTGCGGCAGACCACGCAGAGGCAGGATCGCTTGGGACTGCGGTCATATGCCGAGATTGTTCCAAGGATGCCGGATGTGTTCGGGTATGTTTTTCTTCGCTGACTGACTGACTGACTGACTGACTGACTGACGACCCGAGGTTGGGCGACTCTACTTCCGCAGCAGGAAGTAAAGCCACAAACCCTCCACGCAGCTCACCACGACTCCTCCTGCCACAACAGGCCACAGCGAGTTCATTCGAAGAGAAAGGTAAGCCGTGCCGAAGAATGTGATCGACGCAAAGATGTGAAGCGGCAGTGCCAAGAGAGGGTTGTCGAACGGGTTTCGGCGCTGAGGACTGCGCATCTTCATTTTCTGCACTCGCATTCTGTTCGATGAACGTCAGGTAGATCGGRCATCCGATCTCCTAGGATGCCTCTGAGAACCTGCTCTGCACTCGACGCGTCAGCGCGATCGATATTTTCGAGCGCGTCGCCGAGGCCCGCAATGAGGCCCAGTGAGATCCCGCCATAAGGCCCCGTGCGAGTCAACATACTGGTAACTCCACCGGCAGACAGTCTCCCCGCCAAGTAGGCCTTGTGGTTCGCAGCCCAATTGCCCACTTGCGCAGCAGCATTGGCGGCAATGGTCGGATTRGAAAGCGCGAGTAAACCTCCTGCCAGCGCTGCCTCATTCTCGATGGCTCGTCTTTGTCGACACTCTCCGGCAAGGCCCGCTCGCTGATACATGTGCTTGCCCGCATTCCACAGTCCGCCGTAGTACGACCCATAGCCGGTGAAAAAATTGACCAGGCCATCAGGAAGGCTCGGCAGATCGGCCCTGCTCCAGAGTCCGTTCGGATCCATCAGCAGCAGTGGATTTCCGTCGACGTAGGCAAAGGTATTGATTCCACCGGCCAAGCCCGCCGGATCCGATTGCGTGTAGCGACCCTTGGAGCTATCGAGATTCCGGAAGTGGTTGTACCAGAGCCCACTCTCTGCATCCGCATACTGGCCCGGGAACCGCAGGTTCTGCGTGAAGGCTCCGAGTCCTTCCGGATTCGTCTCCGGCGCCGTCGTGCCGAACGGCTCGGCCAGCCAACGCCAGCGCTTGGCGCCGCTCTGATCGACGACGATCCGCGGCGCATTCAGGTGATCCGCATGGATGTAGTAGACGAGTGGCGGATTGTTCGCGCTGGCCGGATCCGGCATGAACATCGCCACCGGGATGTTGTCGAGCCACACGTATTCGCGCAGCGCCTTGCCGCTCTGCTCGTATTCACCCAACAGCTGTCCTTCCAGGTCGTACACGAAGATCACCGTCTCGCCCGTGCTCGTCACCTTGCGGATGCGCCGGCGCTGCGCGTCGTAGTCGTAGCTGCCGATCACGCCCGCCTTCGTGATGCTCGCGATCGAGCCGTTCAGGCCGTAGGTCGCCGTGTAGCCTGCGCTGTCGCTGGTCGTGTTGCCGGCGTTGTCGTAGCCGAAGCTGCGTGCCGGATTCGTGATGCTCGTCAGCCGGTTGCTCGTCGCCTCGGTCGTGTAGTCGCTCGAGCTGCCGTTCAGGTTCACGCGCGTGCGGTTGCCATTCGGGTCGTAGGCGATCGACCAGCTCGACGCCGATGTGGTGATGCTGGTCAGCCGGCTGTTCTCGTCGTAGCCGAAGCTCTGGTCCAGCGCAATCTGCGGCGTGCCGTCCGTGGCCAGCAGGTGTGTGAACCCGCTGATGCGGTCGGCGGCGTCGTAGGTCACGTCGCGCAGCGCATTGCCCAGCGGGTAGCGCACGATGCGGCCGCTCAGGTCGAACAGGCGCATATGCGGCACCAGCCCGCTCGCCATGTGCCAGTCCCAGCCGCTCACCGGGCCGAAGGGTTCCCACTTCACGTTGCTGATCAGCGGCACCGGCGTRCTGCCTGCGTCCTTCGCCAGGCTCATSGCGATCAGYTCGCCGGTGTCGCGCGTGATCACCAGCACGCGGCCCGACGGGTAGGTGATGGTCATCAGGTCGCCGTGCGAGTAGGCGTACTTCACCGTCGTCTGGATCGGAACTGTGTTCGCACCGGCCTTCGCGTTCACCGACTGCACGGCTTCGGTGATCCGGCCTCGCGGGTCGTACCTGAATCGGGCGAAGCCGCCCGGGTGATCCACTCGGCTGAGCCGGCCGATGCTGTAGGTGTAGTCCGCGCCGGTGAGATCCCAGCTCCAGGTGATGGTCTGGCTCGGCTGACCGCTCTGGCTGTAGACGACGCTGGTCAGCCGGCCTTCCAGGTCATAGGTGTAGGTCTCGGTGACGCCACGGCTGTCGGTGCGGGTCTTCAGACGCCGCGCCGCGTCGTAGGTGATGTTGGTGATACCGGTGTCCGGGCTGATCAGCTGCGTCGCATCGCCAAAACCGTTGCGCGGGTACTGCGTGACCAGGTTGCGCGGGTCGGTCACCTTGGTCG
>NZ_JBFUGN010000147.1:0-9498 GCF_056402895.1 Rhizobacter sp. P3_B12
GCCGTAGCGCACGAGCGCCGGCTGGTCGAGCCCGAGCTGCCGTGCGAGCGCCGCGGCGGCTTCGGGCGTGGCACCGGTCTCCAGCCGGACGTCGACCGCGCTGCCCGGCAGCAGCGCGAGCACCGCGAAGATCAGCGCCGAGGCCGCCAGCAGCGTGGCGGCGAAGGCGGCGCAGCGCTGGATCAGGAAGACGCTGATGGGCCCGGCCTCAGAGCGAGAAGATCTTGCCGGGGTTCATGATGTTCTTCGGATCGAGCGCGCGCTTGACGGTGCGCATCATGTCGACCGCGCCGGCGCCGGCCTCGCTGACCAGGAAGCCCATCTTGTGCAGCCCGATGCCGTGTTCGCCGGTGCAGGTGCCGTCGAGCCGCAGCGCGCGCTGCACCAGCTGCAGGTTCAGCCGCTCGGCGGTCTCGCGCTCTTCCGGCTTGTCGGGGTCGATCAGGTAGGCGAGGTGGAAATTGCCGTCGCCGACGTGGCCGACGATGTAGTACATCAACCCCGAGGCCTCGACCTCGGCAACGCTCTCGTTGATGCACTCAGCCAGCCGCGAGATCGGCACGCAGGTGTCGGTGGTCACGGTGCGGCTGCCGGGCTTCATCTGCAGCCCGGCGAAGTAGGCGCGGTGGCGCGCGCTCCAGAGCTTGGTGCGCTCCTCCGGCGTGGTCGCCCACTGGAAGCCCTCGCCGCCGAACTCGCCGGCGATCTCCTGCACCGTGGCGGCCTGCTCGGCCACGCTCGCCTCGCTGCCGTGGAACTCCATCAACAGCAGCGGCACCTCGGGCAGCGTGAGCTTGTCGTGCCGGTTCACCGCGCGCACCGCGTTGGCGTCGAGCAGCTCGCAGCGCGCGATCGGCACGCCCATCTGGATCAGCTGGATGGTGGTGCGCACCGCGGCGTCGATGCTCGGGAAGCTGCAGGTGGCCGCCGAGATCGCCTCGGGCAGCGGGTACAGCTTCAGCGTGATCTCGGTCATGACGCCCAGCGTGCCTTCGCTGCCCACCATCAGGCGCGTCAGGTCGTAGCCGGCGGACGACTTGCGGGCCCGCGTGCCGGTGTGGATCACCTCGCCCTGCGGCGTGACGACGGTGAGCGCGAGCACGTTGTCGCGCATCGTGCCGTAGCGCACGGCGTTGGTGCCGCTCGCGCGCGTGGCGCTCATGCCGCCGAGCGTCGCGTCGGCGCCGGGATCGATCGGGAAGAACAGCCCGGCATGGCGGATCTCGGTGTTCAGCTGCATGCGGGTGACGCCGGCCTGCACGGTGACGGTGAGGTCCTCGGGGCGCACCGAGACGATGCCGTTCATGCGCGTCAGGTCGATGCTGACGCCGCCCTGCACCGCGAGCAGGTGACCTTCGAGCGACGAGCCGGCGCCGAACGGGATCACCGGCACGGCATGCCGGTCGGCCAGTTTCACGACCTCGGCGACGTCTTCGGTGCTCTCGCAGAACACCACCACCTCGGGCGGCGGCACGTCGAACGGCGACTCGTCGCGGCCATGCTGCTGGCGCACTGCCAGCGCGGTGGAGCAGCGCTCGCCGAAGCGGGCCCGCAGCGCCTCGACCATCTCGGCGGGAACCGGCCGCGGATCGAGTTGCGGCAGCAGGTGGACGGGGATGGGTGCGTTCATGGGCGGGGGACCTCCGACAACGGAATGCAGATTCTGCACCGCCTTGGCTGAGTCGACAGCGATTCCGGGTTCCGTCGCCGGAACCCGCCCGGCCGGGTGACCTTCTCGCGCTACACGGTGGTTTCTACTGCGACCGGTACGCCAATCTGCTGGGCGACAGCCGCATACAAGTCCTGTTCGACTTCGGGCGCTTCGATCGAGACGACCAATGCATAGCGGGCGGCGCGTTCGAACCGGCCGTGGCCAGGACGATTGCGCCACCATCCCATGGCCGGGAACACTGCCAAATGCCCTCGATTGGCCAACTCAGCGGCTGTGCCGCTCCAACTGTCGCTGATCAGCGATCCACGAGCCCGCGTGCGCTCTCCGATGCTCCATCCGGCATCGGTGCTGGACTGAGCTGGGAGCCCCTGCTCCTCAGCTGTCGCTTGCGCGTTGATGCGGCCTCGAAATGCAGCTTCCGTCTCCAGCGGACGGCGTACCGCAAATCGAAGCGCATGCGATTGGTACGCGTACTTGTCGATCCCGCCCCGCTCGCCGGGGTTCGGTTCGATGAAGTACGACAAGGTGATTCGCAAGGTCACCTCCGTACTGCCAAGCGATTGGAGCTGCTCGGTTGGCCAGGGAAGCGCATGCAAATGCATGTCGCAGGTGCGAACCGTTGATCCGACCTTCTGGTAGGGCTGAAGGCGGTCCTGCACGATCATCGTGAGCGAATTGCTCGCACTGAACAGCGCCCGCTCCAGGCTGGGAACGCCATATCCGCAATGCCTCAGTAACTGCCTGATCGTTGTTTGGTTGCGGATCCCATTCGGGGTGTAGGTCGCCAGCATGGGCGTTGTCCAACGCGCAGAGTGAATCATCAGCGCTCGGACAGTCTCCGGCCAGAATGTCGTGTACGCCGCCTGGATCCTTGCCGCCATGCCCGCTGCGAGCGCAGTCGACGCGCTGGTTGCCCAACTCAGTGCGAACAGACGCTCATGAGGTTCGTGACTTGTCGTCAGCAACGATAGGCTGTCCATCTGGCTGGTGAAGCCAGTTGCGTCGATGGCCGCATTGCCGCCTTCCATGACGATGTCGGGTTTGAAGGGCCACCCTGTTTGCCACGTCGAGGATGTCGTCGTGTACGGACTCAACCCGCCTGCGGCCGCGATTGCCGTGTATTGATGTTCGAAGGGCTCGGAGAGCGTGGTCAGTTCCGAATAGGAACCGACCGTCAGTGCATTCCATGCCTGCCCAGGGTCGTGAACCATGTTCGTCGAAAGACTGGCGGGGTACTCGCCCCAGGCGTTTGGATCTTGTGTATTGCCTGCGCAGAGCACAAACAAGCGCGGCGACTCGCCTTGACCCTCGTAGTCGCAGGCGAGTCGATCGACCTCTGCTGACCACGAAGACGGGCGACCTCTGTCGCGCCCATCTGTCGACGAGACCGCCATCGCGAAGATGCGGCGACGATCTTGGTCGGTGATCTCCACGCGTGCAACGGCTTCTGCCGTGATTGCACCGTAAGACTGTCCATCATTGTCTCCAGGCCCCTGCAAGATCTTCACCGACTCGAGGCGATGAGGAATATGCAGCAACCCATCGTCAGAGAGTGCTGGCGTCAAGTCACCAAGCAACGCCAATCCAGCCAGTTCGGTGCCGTGCCCATTGCCATCGTCCGTGCCCCAGTCAGGCTCCACGCAGTGGCGATCTGCGTCATCGATAAGCGGCGTGAGCAGTGGATGTCCATGATTGACACCGGTGTCGAGCAACGTGACGTAAGAACTGCCCTCGTGTTGCGGCAGAACTCGTTTCTGCAGGTTCTCGCTCCAGTGCGCTTGCTCGTTCAGTGGCAGCGCAGCAAAGAACTCGGCGGTGGTTTTCGCTCGGCGCAACTCGGCCACCGTGTTCAACACCAGCGCCGATTGCAGCAATTGCTCCTTGCTGCCACGCAGCTGAACAACTGAGCGTTCCGGGAAATGCAGCACCCRTTCACGCACCAGAAGGCCGGCCAGTTCGGCGACCTTGCGGAAGTCGGCAATGACTTGCAGGCGCTTCTCGCCGCCGGGAAGCCAAGCCTCCCACCAGATTGCCTCGGTGTCGCTTGCCGGCAGCGCCTCGGCGCTGTCCGTCCACAGGGAGTCGAATGTGGCGACGCGCACGGAGCGAATCGCGTCGATCAACGACTGGTGGTCGAGCGAGCGACCGCTGGCACCGGTTCGGTGTTCTGCGTAGGCTTGGATCAGTTTTTCGAAATGGGTCAGCTTGCCCGGAGGTACGAACACCGTGGCCAGGATCTGGTCGCCGTGCTCACGGACGTTCATGAGTTCGATGCCCTGGCGGTCGCGCGCCAGGCGTTCAGCAGCGAACTCGACGCCATGCCGGCTTTCGAACTCGATCTGGATCCCGATTGCCATCTGCACCTCTGCCGCTCGCTGTTCAGCGATGCGCTGCGACTGGGCGGCCTCGACTTGTGCAAACTGGGTGCGCAGATCCTGCGCTTGTTGCTCACGCGGCAGAGGCGGCACGGCCGTCTTGGTGACGACGGCCTTCTTCGCCGTGTATCCCTCAACTGAGCGGGTATCGTGAGGGAAGAGATGCGGGCGCCGCTGTTGGCTCTCGGTAGCCATGAAGAGCCCCGCCCCGCTTATTCTTTGGCGCCTGCGCTGCGACGGCGAACTGCTTGGCGCTGCTGCAGCAGGTTGCGCAGCGCCGCGGCCGGTATGGTGTGCTGATCGTGCATCACAGCTTCTTTGATTGCATCGTCGATCGCTCTCGCGATCTCTGCATGACTGAGGCTGGTTGCGTCTTTCGCGAGATCGGTGAGCGCTTTCTTCGCTTTGATGTACCCGCCTAGGCGCCTGTGCAGCAGGACCTCGACTTCGGAAGTCGAGGGCACGTGGTATTCAACGACGTCATCGAATCGCCTGAAAAGCGCCTCGTCCAGGATGTCCGGATGGTTTGTCGCAGCGACGATGACGCTGTGGGATTCGTCTTGCTCGATCATGAGCAGGAAGCTGTTCAAGATCCGGCGAATCTCGCCCACATCATTTGCCATGCCGCGCTGGCTGCCGATCGCGTCGAACTCGTCGAAAAAATAGACGCCTCGTGTAGATGACACAGCGTCGAAGACTTGCCGCAGTTTTGCGGCGGTTTCACCCATGAATTTCGTGATGAGTGCGTCCAGGCGGACCACGAACAGGGGGATACCGAGTTCCCCGGCCAGCGCCGAGGCTGTCATAGTCTTGCCCGTCCCGGACGGGCCAACGAGCAACAACTTCCGCCGAGGATGCAAGCCGTGGCTGCGCAGCTTGGACAGGTGTCGCTGTTCCTTGAGCACACGCTGCAGGCTTTGCAGCAACGGCTCAGCCAAAACCATGTCACTCAGTCGCCGAGAAGGGTAGGAGACGCTGAGCAGTGCCGCGAGTTCACCCTTCGGTCGAGCGATCGGAATCGTGCCGTCTGCCGTACCAATGCTTCGACGTGCTTTGGTGGCATCGATGAGGTCGCGGATCTCTTCTGCCAGTTTGCCGTGACCCTGCTTCGCTTCATGCGCGGCCATCTGCATGGCGACCGAATAGAAGTGACGATCGTCACCCTCCGCGTGGGAGCGCAGCAGAGCTTTGAGTTGATCGCCGTTCGCCATGGTGTCCGGATTGTCTCCCATTGAGGCGCCTGACCCTAGAATCTGCGACCCCCACAGACAAGGCCTCCGTGTCACTGGATACGCTGACCACCGCCGAGACCCCCGAAGGCATCGCACTGTCGCTCCGGCCGGCCGGCCTGGTGCCGCGCGTGCTGGCCTTCGCGGCCGATTTCGGCATCCGCGTCGTGATGTTCTTCGTGCTGTCGGCGCTGCTGGGCCTGGGCGGCGGCCTGGGGGCCGGGCTGCAGCTGATGATGTATTTCCTGCTCGAATGGTTCTACCCGGTGGTGTTCGAGCTCGCGCTGGCCGGCGCGACGCCGGGCAAGCGCATGCTGGGCCTGCGGGTCGTGATGGATTCCGGGCTGCCGGTGACGCCCGCCGCGTCGATCATCCGCAACCTGCTGCGCGCGGCCGATTTCATGCCGCTGCTGTACGGCTTCGGCCTGCTCGCGATGCTGTGGCGGCCCGATTTCAAGCGCCTGGGCGACATGGCTGCCGGCACGCTGGTGGTGCATGCCGGCAGCGTCGAGCTGCACGGCGAGTTGCCCGACGCGCCGCCGCGCGCGCCGGCCCGGCCGCTCGCGCTGCGCGAGCAGGCGGCCATCGTCAACTGGGCGATGCGCGGCCAGCGGCTCACGCCCGCCCGCTTCGACGAGTTGGCGGTGCTGGCCCGCTCGGCGACCGATGCCGGCGCCGGTGCGACGGACGCCACGCAGCGCCTGCTCGGCGTCGCGCACTGGCTGCTCGGCCGCCGCGGAGACGCCGCCCGATGACGCCGCTGCAGTTCGAGGCCGCGTACACGCCGCTGTGGGACGAGCTGCAGGCCATGCTCGACCGCGTGGAGGGCGCCCGCCCGCGCCAGAAGAAGGACCAGTCGGCCGACAAGCAGGCCGACAAGAAGAAGGAGCGCGCCAAGGGCAAGCCCGCGCCGATCGACGGCGCCCGCCTCAGCGTGCTGTACCGCCGCGCCTGCGAGCACCTGGCGCTGGCGCAGGCGCGCGCCTACCCGATCGGCCTGACGCAGCGCCTGGAGCAGCTCACGCACCGCGCGCACCAGCTGATCTACCGCCGCCACGAGCCGGGCTTCGGCATCGGGCGGCTGCGCCGGCTGCTGCTGGTCGACATCCCGCAGAGCGTGCGCGCGCACCGCGGCTACCTGCTGGTGGCGGCGCTGCTGTTCGTCGTGCCGACGCTGCTCGTCGGCTGGGCCTGCTGGCGCGACCCCGGCTTCATCCTGCACCTGATGGACGCCCAGCAGGTGCGCAACTTCGACCAGATGTACGGCCCCGGCGCCGACCCGATCGGCAAGCCGCGCAGCGCCGAGACCGACTGGCAGATGTTCGGCTACTACATCCAGCACAACATCGGCATCGGCTTCCAGTGCTTCGCGGCCGGGCTGTTCGGCGGCATCGGCAGCGCGTTCTTCCTGGTCTTCAACGGGCTGCAGGGCGGCGCGGTGGGCGGCTACCTGACGGCGCGCGGCCACGGCGAGGCGTTCTACTCGTTCATCGTCACGCACTCGGCCTTCGAGCTGACCGCCATCGTGATGTCCGGTGCCGCCGGGCTGCGGCTCGGCCACGCGCTGCTCGCACCGGGCCGTCGCACGCGGCTGGAGGCACTGCGCCATGCGTCCTCGCACGCCATCGTCGTGATGTACGGCGTGATCGCGTTCCTGCTGATCGCCGCCGCGGTCGAGGCCTTCTGGTCGTCGGCCCGCTGGGTCGAGCCGCAGGTCAAGTACGGCGTCGGCGCGGCCTGCTGGGCGCTGGTGATCGCCTACCTCGGCTGGCAGGGCCGGCCGCGCCGCGCCGCCGATGAGAAGGGCCCGGATGCAGGTTGATGCGATCGCCGTCGAGCTGCGCCCGCGCCCGATGCACGAGGCCGGCGACCTGGGCGTGCGCCTGGTGCAGGCCCATGCGCGCTCGGTGTGGGCGACCTGCACGCCGGTGTTCGTCGCGGTGTTCCTGCTCGCGCTGTCGAGCGTCGAGATCGCCAGCTGGCTGCCCAGCGTGCTGATCTTCTGGCTCAAGCCCTGGATGGACCGCAGCGTGCTGTTCGTGCTGTCGCGCGCGGCCTTCGGCCAGTCGACCCGCTTCGCCGACCTGTGGCGTGCGCAGCGCGAGGTCTGGTGGAGCCAGCTGTTCACGAGCCTGACGTGGCGGCGCCTGTCGCCGTGGCGGCCGTACACGCAGCCCATCTACCAGCTCGAAGGCCAGCGCGGCAAGGCGCGGCGGCAGCGGCGCGCGCTGATGCTGCGCGCGCAGCGCGGGCCGGCCGGGATGATGCACCTGGCGTTCGCGCACGCCGAGGCCTTCCTCGGGATCGGGCTGATGGCGTTCATCGCGCTGCTGCTGCCCGAGGGGCTGCGCAGCATGGCATGGGACTGGTTCACCGGCGGCAGCCTGTCGTCGTCGTTCGCCACCGCCACCGGCTACGCGCTGGTGGTGCTGATGCTCGAGCCGTTCTATGTCGGCGCCGGCTTCGCGATGTACCTGAACCGCCGCGTGCAGCTCGAGGCCTGGGACATCGAGCAGGAGTTCCGCCGTGCGTTCTAGTGCTGCGTGGGGGCTGGCGCTGGCGTTGCTGGGAGCCCAGGTGCAGGCCCAGCAGGCGCCCGCTGATGTCGCGGCTTCGGCGGCTTCGGCCCCGTCGCGCGACGCGGTCGAGGCCGAGCTGGCCACGCTGCGCGCCGACCCGCGCTTCGGCGGCACGCAGAAGCAGAAGACCTGGCGCTTCAAGGAGCGCGCGTCGGAGCCGACGAAGTCCGAGCCGCCGTCCGGCATGCCGGCCTGGTTCAAGTGGCTGGGCGAGTTCGCGCGCTGGATGACCGCGGCCGGCCGTCTGGTCGTGTGGGCGATCGGTGCGGTGCTGGTGGCCGTGCTGATCGTCGGGCTGCGCTACTGGATCCGCGAGCGCGCCGGTGCGCTGCCGCAGCGCGCCGCCCCGTTGCCGAGCCACGTGCGCGACCTCGACATCCGCCCCGAGAGCCTGCCCGACCGGATCGGCGCGGCCGCCGCGGCGCTGTGGCAGCGCGGCGAGCAGCGGGCCGCGCTGTCGCTGCTGTACCGCGGTGCCCTGTCGCGCCTGGTGCACGTGCATGCGCTGCCGATCCGCGCCGCCAGCACCGAAGGCGAGTGCGTGGCGCTGGCGCACACGCGGCTGCGCGCCGAGCCGGCGGCGTACGTGGCGCGGCTGGTCGGCGCGTGGCAGCTCGCGGTGTACGGCGCGCGGCTGCCGCAGACCGACGAGGTGCTGGCGCTGTGCAGCGAGTTCGACGCGCGCCTGCAGGCGCCGGCCCCGGTGGCGGAGGCCGCATGACGCTGCTGACCCGCGACAACCTGCTGCGCGCCGGCATCGCCGCCGTGCTGGTCGGCGGCCTGCTGTGGCTCGCGTCGTGCACCGAGTGGGTCGAGGTCGACGTGCCGAAGCCACCGTCGCCCGAGGCCGCGAAGAACGACATGCTCGCGCTGGAAGACCTGGCGCGCCGGCTCGGTGCGACGGTCGAGCGGCCGACCGACCTGGCGCAGATGCCGCCGGCCGGCGCCACCGTCTACCTCGCGACCTGGCAGTGGGGCATCTTCCCCGGTCGCGGCGAGCGCTTGCGCGACTGGGTGGCCGACGGCGGGCAGCTGGTGGTGCCGGCCACCGACCTCGCCGAGTCGGAGCTCGGCGGCTGGCTGCCGGTGCGCGTCGTCAAGCCTGTCAAGCCGGCGGCGCCGCACGCGGCATCGGGTGTGCGCACGAAGGAAGAACCGGACGACGAGGATGACGACGAGGACGAGGAGGCACCTGCCGTGCCCGCGGCGCAGGCCTCGCGCCCGGCGGCCGGTAGCTCGCCCGACGTGAAGCGCATCATCAAGCAGCTGCAGGAAGGCCCGCCGTGCCGCTCGGTGGCCGAGCCAGATTCCGTGGCGCCGGCCTTCCCGCCGTCGCGCCGCTTCATGAGTTGCGCCCACCCGCCGTGGCCGCGCATCCAGGCCAAGGGGCCTGCGGCCTGGCAGCTCGACGCCGAGAGCGGCATCGAGGTGCTGCGCGTGCCGCACGGCCGCGGCAGCGTCACCGTGCTGGCCGGCTGGGACCTGCGCGGCAACCGGGCGCTGACGCGCGGCGACAACGGCCTGATCGCCGCCGCCGCGCTGCAGCTGCGCCAGGGGCAGCGGCTGTGGATCATCGACCAGGAATCGCGCACGCCGCTGACGAGCTGGCTCTGGCGCGCCGGCGCGGCGGCGCTGCTGCTCGC
>NZ_JBFUGN010000148.1:0-9470 GCF_056402895.1 Rhizobacter sp. P3_B12
CGACGGGCCGGCCGCCCGGCCCGCGCCGCGACGGCCCGCCGCAGGGTCCGCGCGGACGCGGCCCCCGCAATGACGAAGGGCGTCGGCGCTAGCGTGAGCGGGTCGAACGCCGCGACGCCGCCGGACGCTGCCGAATGGGGCGACTTCGCGGCCGACCTGGACATCGCCTAYGCGTACCGCCAGTTCGCGGGCAAGTCGCGCGACGAGGCCTTGCTGCTGTTCGAGCAGAGCGACGTGCTGTCGCGCGCCGAAGACCTGGGCGCGATGCCGGCCGGGCCGTTCCGCTACTACATGCCGGTGTTCCGCGACTTCGTCGTCTCACCGCGCATCTTCGAGATCAACCAGGGGCTGTACGCGTCGACGGCCGCCGATGCGTTCCTGAACCTGATCATGCGCAGGCTCGAGGACGATCCGAAGGCCATCGAGCCGCTGATGCCGGAGTTGCTGCCGGCGGTGGAACACCTTGCCGAGAACCAGGCGCGCTACGACGCTGACGAGGATGTCTACGGCAGCTTCTTCGACGTGCTGGCGGCGATCCGCGAATCGCTGCGCGTGCTGTCGGGCGGGCCGACGATCCCGGGGCCGCCGGCGCGCTACCTGCACCTGAAGCCCGGCGGTGCGCTGCCCGACCTGTCGGCGCTCGCCCCGTTCCGGGCGGTCGTGATGATCGATGCCAAGCTGACGCTGACCTGGCAGATCGAAGTCAGCGGCTGGCTGGTCGACAGCGGCTGCCTGCACGTGATGGCCTGGGGCAAGGACGCGAGCCTGTGGGATCACTCGGTCGCGATGGCCAACCTGGAGCAATGCGGCTTCGGGCCGATCCCGAAGGAGGCGCAGGTCGTGACCGTGTCGCACGAGGTCGAGTCGCTCGCCGAGGTGCTGTGGTTCTGCAAGAACTGCGCGAACCATCCGGTGGTGGAACTGCAGCACACGGTGCTGATCGAGATCAGCGACCGGGGGGATGAGGAGATGGTGCTGCAGGCGTACGCGGATGCGTGAGGATCTGCGCTCCCGTTCGCCCTGAGCAGGGACCGAGCTTGTCGAGGGCCCGTCCGTCGAAGGGTTGTGCCCGACGCGCGCAGGGCCTTCGACAAGCTCAGTCCGAACGGATTCCTTGTGTTCCTGCGCCGCCCTCACGGTGCCCCGTCGAACCGCTCACCCAGACGCTCGGCCTCCTCTGACACGAGCAGCAGCGCGGTGATCGCCATGCGGCGCAGCGCGTCGTGCTGCCTGCTGTCGAGCAGCGGCGCCTGATCATCGGCAAGCGCCCAGACATCCTGCTCGGAGAGTTCGAGCAGGTGGCGCGTGCCGTCGGTGATGTCGATCACCTGCGCGAGCAGGCGAGCGATGCGTCGACTCTCGATGGGACGGCCGTGTTGCCCGGGACTGCGGCGAGAAGTGGGGGCCGTGTCGGCCATGCCGGACTCCTGACGATGAGGAAGCGCCGTCAGTGTACGGCCAGATGCTACTCAAAGTCTGTAGACCCAAAGTAGGCATGAACGCACCCTCCGCGTCCATGGAGCGAAGAGGAAAAGCCTACGAAGCGGCGCGTCTGCGACTTGCACGGCACTTGCGAGCCGAACGAGCAACACGGGGGCTCTCGCAAGAGCAGTTGGCTGATCTCGCGGGGCTGCACCGCACCTACGTCGGCTCCGTGGAACGGGCGGAAAGGAATGTCTCGTTGGACAACATCGAGCAGCTGGCGCTGGCGCTTGGAGTCGATATCTCGATCTTGCTGGGTCCTGGCTGAAGTCGTCGGGTTCAGAGCATGAGACCCAACCTGTCTCAGCAATTCGGCGAGTGCGTGCGGGCGCTGCGAACCGAGGCCGGCCTGAGCCAGGCCGAGTTCGGCGAGCGCTGCGGGTTCTATCAAACCTACCTGAGCCGGATCGAGAACGGCCATGCGAACCCGACGCTCAACGCCATCGAGGTCATTGCCAATGCGTTGGGGATGACGGTATTCGATTTGTTCGAGCAGATACGTCCTGCGGCTGTTGCGCACAAGAAGTGAATGGCCGGAATGCATGCTGAGCCGCTTGGGGATCGCGTCCTTGGCGCGAAGACCTGCTGAACACTCGGAGATTAGATGATTCGCTTCTCGCGTGATCGAAACCGCCGCCGCGGCCTGCAAAGGCTTGTGCGAAGTGCGGTTCGAGGATGGGAATCCGACGCCAGCTGGACGGCGATCGTGACACTGCAGCTGCGCGGCAACCCGCAGACGTTGGAACGGGTCCGTGCCTTGGTAGCGAGTCCGAACTGGCGTCAACGGGCAGTCGGTCTTGGCGTGGCGTCCCAGCTTCTGCACGGGCGCCGCGGGTCGATGTCTCAACACGTGGCGTACGCGCCGGAAGAGACGCAGGCCATGCTGCTGACCGGGCTGCGGGACCGGCGCGATGAAGTCGTCGCCGTGGCGGCTTGCGGGCTCTCGCATCGGCCGCACCCGGCCGCGTTGCCCGATCTCGTGGCGCTGTCCCGGCATCCGGATGCGTCGACGCGGTTCAAAGTCACCCTCGCGCTCGGACGATACGCGCAGCCGGAGGCCATCGCGGCACTGCTGCGGCTGGCCCGCGACGACGATGCCTCGGTCCGCGACTGGGCAACGTTCGGGCTTGGAACGATGCACGAGGTGGATTCCACCGACGTGCGCCAACTGCTGTGGGACAACCTCCGCGATGAGGACGAGGACGTGCGCGGCGAAGCCCTGGCCGGCCTGGCGCAGCGGCGCGATCCGCGAGTGACTGCGTACCTGATCGCGACGCTCGACGATGCGTGCCGCGTGTACGAACTGGACGCCGCCGAGAAGATGGCGGATCCGGCACTTCTCGAACCCCTGCGTGCCGTGGCGCGGATGGTGGATCGCAACACGGCAGACCGCTACTGGTTGAGCGCGCTCGATGCAGCAATGGCGGCATGCGAGAAAGATCCCGATACAGAGACTGCGGCCACCCGCTGACGCGAGCCGGTAGAGTAGCCCCAAGGAGGCACACCATGCTTGGAGCCATCGCCGGCGATGTGATCGGATCGATCTACGAATGGAACAACATCAAGACCAAGGCGTTCGAGCTGATCGGACCCCGCTGCACGTTCACCGACGACACCGTGCTGACCGTCGCGCTGGCCGAGGCCATCCTCGACGGCAGTCACTACACCCCGTTGCTGAAGGCCTATGCCAACCGCTACCCGCGGGCCGGCTACGGCGGCCGGTTCAAGGAATGGGCGCGCTCCGACGACCCCACGCCGTACTACAGCTGGGGCAACGGCGCGGCGATGCGCATCAGCCCGGTCGGCTTCGCGTTCCACTCCCTCGACGAGGTGCTGGCCAAGGCCGACCACTACACCCGCGTCACGCACGACCACCCGGAAGGCATCAAAGGCGCGCAGGCCGTCGCGGCCAGCATCTTCCTGGCCCGCACCGGAAGCAGCCGCGACGACATCAAGCGCTACGTCGAGACCACCTTCGGCTACGACCTGTCGCGCCGGCTCGACGACATCCGGCTCGTCTACCGCTTCGACAGCTCGTGCCAAGGCACGGTGCCCGAGGCGATCATCGCCTTCCTGGAGTCGACCGACTTCGAAGATGCGATCCGCAATGCGATCTCGATCGGCGGCGACAGCGACACCATCGCCTGCATCACCGGCGGGATCGCCGAGGCCTTCTACGGTGGCGTTCCGCCGGACATCGCCCGACCAGTGATGAGGATCCTGGACGGCTTGCTGCTCACCACGACGAAGCGGTTCATGCAGTCGTACACGTCGGAAACGAAGAAGTGACGGCACCGAACCCGCCCTCGCTGCGGGCCATGGCGATGGACGACTACGACGTCGTCGCCGAGAAAGACGGCCGCTTGGTGGGCTGCGTCATGTGCGGGCACGACGGTCGGCGCGGCTACCTGCAACACCTGGCGGTGCTCCCCGAGCACCGCCGGCAAGGAATCGCGAGCACGTTGGTCGGGCGCTGCCTGGCGGCGCTGGAACAGCTCGGCATCCTGAAGGTGCACATCGACGTGTTCCGCACCAACGACGCAGGGCAGGCCTGGTGGGAAAGCCAGGGCTGGCACCGACGCACCGACATCCACCGCTACTCGCACGTTCGCGGCGGCCACGAGAACGCCTGACCCCCTGCTTCACGATTGACCAGGCCTCGACACGACACATGCGCAAACAGTTCCTCCTCTTCGTGTTCGCCAGCGCCTGGTCGCTCGTCGCCCACGCGCAGACACTCGCCCTCACCTTTGACGACGGCGTGAATCCGGACGCCGAGCCGCTCGCCCGCGAGTGGAACAGCACGCTGCTGTCGGGGCTGCACGCTGCATCGATCCCGTCGATGATCTTCCCGGCGCTGTCGGCCACCGGCCCGGGCACCGGCCGCGAGCTGGTGGCCGCGTGGTCCGCCGCCGGCCACGCGGTCGGCAACCACACGGCCCGCCATCGCAACCTGGCCTCGCCGAAGCTCACGCTCGCCGAGTTCGTGCAGGACGTCGAAGAGGCCGACACGGCGTTCCGCGAGCTGCCCACCTGGGTGCCGATGCTCCGGTTCCCGTACCTGAAGGAGGGCGACACGCCGGCCAAGCGCGACGGCATGCGCGCATGGATGAAGGAACACGGCTACCGGCCAGCCCCCGTTTCCATCGACACCAGCGACTGGTACTTCAACGAGGTCTGGCTCGATCAGCTCGCGGCCGGCAAGCGCAGCCAGCTCGAACCCTTGCAGAAGGCCTACATCCGCCACCTGCTGGACCGTGCGGGCTACTACGATCGGCTGGCACGCAGCACGCTGCACCGCAGCCCCGCGCATGTGATGCTGCTGCACGTCAATGCGATCAACGCCGCCTCGATCGGCGTGATCGCACGCGAGTTCAAGGCTCGCGGCTGGACCTTCGTCGCGCCAGCGCAGGCCTTCGCGGATCCTCTCTACGCGACGGCGCCGACGACACTGCCCGCCGGCGAGAGCATCGTGTGGGCCCTGGCCAAACAGGCCGGCGCGAAGAACCTGCGCTACCCGGCCGAAGATTCCGTCTACGAAGAACCCGGGCTGCGCGCGCAGCACCTGCTGCCGTCGCCATGACCACGTTCCGCCTCAACCGCCGCTCGCTGCTCTCGATCGCTTCGGCCGCCGCGTGGCCGGGCAGCGCTTCGATGGCGGCCGTGCCGGACGCCACGCCGTACGCGCTGCCTCACACAGCGGTGCACGACGCCCCCGATCCGAAGACCGGCCGCCGCTACCAGCTGTGGGTTGATCTGCCGGCTTCCGTGGCCGACGGCGGCAACGCGACGGCCCCGTTGCCAGTGGTCTTCCTGACGGATGCGCCCTACGGATTTCCGCTCGTCCGGAGCATTCGGGCACGCGTCGGCCAGGCCGGGCGCAATCTCGAGGACTTCATCCTCGTCGGCCTCGCGCCAGCCGCGGGCGAGGACTCCGCGCTCAGCCGGGCGCGGGACTACACACCCACCGATCCGCGCCGGCGAGCCCAGCGCGGCACCGACACCTACGCCGGCCAGGCCTACGGAGAGGCCGCGCGCTACCGCGACTACCTCGCCACCGTTGCGCTGCCGCTGCTGCAAGGGCTCTACCGTGTGGACATGGCCCGCAGCACCTACATCGGCCACTCGTACGGCGGACTGTTCGGGGCCTATGTGATGCTGACGGCGCCGGCATTGTTCTCGCGCTACGCCCTCGGCAGCCCGTCACTGTGGTTCGACCGGCGCGTGATGTTCGAGATCGAGGCGGCCTATGCCGCGTCGCACGCCGATCTGCCCACGCAGCTGATGATGTACTGCGGCGCCTACGAGACCCTCCGGCCCGGGCCACGCTACTTCAAGACCGGCGACATGGTGCGCGACATCCGCGACTTCGAGCGCGTGCTGCGATCGAGGCACTACAAGTCGCTGAAGCTCGGCTCGCAGGTCATCGCCGACGAGGACCACTTCACCGTCTTCCCGTCGCTGGTCACGCGCGCGCTGCTCTGGGCGTTGCCGGGGCGCGGCCCTTACATCAGCGGATGATGTGACGAAACTGACGCGACGAAACCGACGAACCCCATGCACATCGACACCCTGGCCTCCAACCCCAACCTCGCCGTCGCCTGCACCGCCTACTTCATCGGCTGCGCGAGCCCCGGCCCGAGCATCGTCGCGCTGATGGGCACGGCGATGAACGGCGGCCGGGCGCCCGCCTTCGCGCTGGCCGCCGGCATCACGCTGTCGTCGTGGACGCTCGGGCTCACCGCCGCGCTCGGTCTCGCGTCGCTGCTGGCCGCCTGGTCCGGCGCACTGACGGTGGTCAAGGTGATCGGCGGGCTCTATCTGCTGTGGCTTGCCTTCAAGGCCGGGCGATCCGCCCTGTCTCGCCACGACTCGGCCGATGCCGGCGCGGCCGGCCGCAGCGGCAGCCTGCGCCAGATCTTCCTGAAGGGCGTCGCGATGCACATCACGAACCCGAAGGCCATCTTCGTCTGGCTGTCGACGATCTCGATGGGCCTGCCGGCCCACGCCTCGCCGACCGACTCGCTGGTCGTGTTCGCCGCCTGCGGGCTGCTGGGCCTGCTGATCTTCATCAGCTACGCGCTGCTGTTCTCCACGTCCGTCGCGCGGCGCGTCTACCGCTCGATCCGCCGCGTGTTCGACGGCACGATCGCGGTGTTCTTCGGCTTCGCCGGTTTGCGGATGCTGCTGTCGCGGCACCTGTAGGCGTTCAACGCACGCGTGCCCCCGTCGCGCCGTCGAAGACGAACGCCGCCCCCGGATCGAACGCCACGCCGACCCGCCGCCCGACCGGCTGGTCGAAATCCTTCGCGCCCTTCACCGTCAGCTTGTGCGCGCCGACGTGCAGCGTGACGAGCGTGTGGTCGCCGATCAGCTCCACCGCGTAGATCTCGCCCTGCAGGGCGCCGCCTTCCGCGATGCGGCAGTCCTCGGGCCGGATGCCGAGCACCGCCTCGGCCAGGCTCGCCGTCACCGGCGTCGGCACGCGCAGCCCCTCGCCCTCCAGCCACCCGCCCGACAGCGCCCCGCGCAGGAAGTTCATCGGCGGCGCGCCGATGAAGCCGGCGACGAACAGGTTGGCCGGGTCGTTGTAGATGCGTGCCGGCGTGTCCAGCTGCTGCAGCACGCCCTTGTCGAGCAGCGCCACGCGGTGCGCCAGCGTCATCGCCTCCACCTGGTCGTGCGTCACGTACAGCGTCGTGATGCCCAGCTGCTGCTGCAGGTGCTTCAGCTCCGCGCGCATGTGGCCGCGCAGCTTCGCGTCCAGGTTCGACAGCGGCTCGTCCATCAGGAACACCGACGGCCGCCGCACCATCGCGCGCGCCAGCGCCACGCGCTGCCGCTGCCCGCCCGAGAGCTGCCGCGGGTAGCGGTCGAGCAGCCCGTCGAGCTGCACCTGCTTCGCCACCGCCAGCACCTGCTCGTGCTGCTGCGGCTTGGGCACGCCGCGCACGTCCAGCGGGTAGGCCACGTTCTCGGCCACCGTCTTGTGCGGGTACAGCGCATAGCTCTGGAACACCATCGCGATGTCGCGGTTCTTCGGCAGCACGTTCGTCACGTCGCGCTCGCCGATCAGGATGCGCCCGGCGCTCGCCGTCTCCAGCCCGGCGAACACGCGCAGCGCGGTGCTCTTGCCCGAGCCCGATTCGCCAAGCAGCACCAGGAACTCGCCGGGCTGCACCTGCAGGTTGAAGTCGCGCAGCACCTCGACCGCGCCGAAGCGCTTGCCGAGGTGGTCGAAGGTCACCGAGTGCGGTGCGGACAAAGCGGGAGTCGTCAACATCAACCTTTCACCGCGCCCGTCAACAGGCCGCGGGCAATGAACTTCTGCAGGAACAGGGTCATCACGACCACCGGCACGATCATCAGCAGGATCAGCACGCTCATCGTCCACCACTGCGGCCCGCGCGTCGCGTTCTGCGCCGCCACCAGCAGCGGCATGGTCTGCGCATTCGCGGTCGACAGGAACAGCGCCAGCAGGTACTCGTTCCAGCTCAGGATCAGCACCAGCAGCGTCGTCGCGACCAGCCCCGGCCGGGCCAGCGGCAGCATCAGGTCGAACAGGATGCGGTAGCGCGAGGCACCGTCGAGCGCCGCGCTTTCTTCCAGCTCGCGCGGGATGCCGTCGAAGAAGTCGACCATCAGCCAGACGACGATCGGCAGGTTCGCGGTCATGTAGGTCACGATCAGCGCGAACTGCGTGTCGAGCAGGTGCACCTGCTGGAACATCACGTAGATCGGAATCGCCGACACCACCGGCGGCAGGATGCGCTGCGAGATCATCCAGAACAGGATGTCGTCGTTGCCGAGCCGCGCGGTGAGGCGCCGCTGCAGCGGCCGCAGCCCGAGCACGAACAGCATTGCGGCCACCGGCAGCGCCCAGCCGAGCGACAGCCCGGYGCCGACCACGAGCGCGACCACGGCGGCGACGCTCGCGATGAACAGCAGCACCGCGGCGACGCTCGGCCGATAGGTGATGCGTGTCAGCGCATAGGCCGCCATCGATCCGATCGCGACCGCCAGCAGCGTCGACAGGCTCGCGATCAGCATCGAGTTCAGGTACGGCCGCAGCGTGTCGCGGCCGGTCTCGACGAGGATGTACTTCCACGCGTGCAGCGAGGGCTGGAAATCGACGAAAGGCAGGAACACCGGCCCGTCGGACACCTGCAGCGGCTCCTTGAACGAGGTGACCAGCACCCAGTACAGCGGGAAGAACACGACGAAGGTCCACGCGAGCAGCGCGCCGTACACCAGCACGCGCGGCAGCGGCGCGAGCTCGCCGAGGCGCCGCGACTCGAACAACCGCTTCATGCCGCCTGCCCCCCGCGCGCCGGCCGCACGACGAAGTGGAAGAAGCTCACCGCCATCAGCGTCGAGACGAACAGCAGCAGGTAGGCCACCGCCGCCGAGCCGCCCAGGTTCAGCGAGCGCCAGTCGATGAAGGCATGCAGCGTCATGCTCTCGGTCGCGATGCCGGGCCCGCCGTTGGTCAGCACGTTCGGCAGGTCGACGATCTTGAAGGCCTCGATCACGCGGATCAGCACGACGGCCGCCGCGGTCGGCGCGATGGCCGGCCAGGTGATGTCGCGGAAGATGCGCCACGACGGCGCGCCGTCGAGTTGCGCCGCCTCGAGCTGGTCGCGCGGCTGCCCTTCGATCGCGGCCAGCAGCACGATGAAGATGAACGGCACCCACTGCCAGGTGTCGCCGACCAGCACCACCCAGCGCGCCGACCAGGCGTTCTGCGCCCAGGTCATCGCGCCGAGGCCGAGTGCGCGGGCGATGGGTGCGAACGGGCCGACGCCCATGTCGGCCAGCATCCGGAACATGTAGGCGATGCCGACCGGCGTGACCATCAGCGGCAGGAAGAACGACAGCCGGAACAGGTTGCGCCCGCGGATCGGCTGCGCGCACAGCAGCGCCAGGCCCAGGCCGAGCCCGAACTGCAGCGCGACGCCGCCGACCACGTAGAACAGCGTCGTCAGCAG
>NZ_JBFUGN010000149.1:0-9432 GCF_056402895.1 Rhizobacter sp. P3_B12
TCGCCGGCCGGTGCGGTCTTCGCCCCCTGGGGGGCGAGGACTTCCCTGCGCTGACTGGTTTCATGGCCCGTCGCCGAAACTCCCGCCACTCACTTCGTTCGTTGTGGTCAGACAGTCGGCGACAGTCAGTTCACGAAGCGTGCTGCGCACGCGGGCCATGAAACCAGCCAGCTCCGGCGCCCCGGCTTTATTGGCGCTCCACAGCCTCCCCGCACACGCCTTCTGCCACCGCCCTGCCTTGTRGGGGATGACAAGCGAACAAATGGGGGTTGAGCCCGGGTTGCACCCGGGGCGTCATGCGTGTCTTCTTCGCATCACACCCCCCGCCCGCGCCTTTGCGCGTGCAGAACGACGCAGGGATTGGCTTGACGGGGAAGACGGAACCTACGTTTTTCGCTTGGCGCGGGGATGCGCGGCGTCGTAGACCTTCGCGAGGTGCTGGAAGTCGAGCTTCGTGTAGACCTGCGTCGTCGAGATGTTGGCGTGGCCCAGCAGCTCCTGCACCGCGCGCAGGTCGCCGCTGGACTGCAGCAGGTGCGATGCGAACGAATGCCGCAGCATGTGCGGGTGCACGTGCGTCGGCAGGCCGGCCTGCAGCGCGCGCCGCTTCAGCCGCGAACGCACCTGGCTGTCGGTCAGGCGCGTGCCACGCCGACTCACGAACAGCGCCGGTTCGCCCGGATCGGCCAGCGTGCCGCGCAGCGCCAGCCATTGCGCGAGCGCCTGCAGCGCCAGCCCGCCCACCGGCACGCTGCGGCGCTTGCGGCCCTTGCCGAGCACCTGCGCCTCGGCCTCGGCGGCATCGACCCAGCCGGCCGCCTCGCTGCTGGCCCGCACGTCCAGCCCCACCAGTTCACCGACGCGCAGCCCGCAGCCGTACAACAGCTCGACGATGCACTGGTCGCGCGCGGCGAGTGCCGGATCGGTGTCGTCGTCCTCGCGCGGCTCGGCCAGCGCCATCGCCTGGTCGACCGGCAGTGCCTTCGGCAGCGGCTTGGCGGCTTTCGGGGCGCGCACGCCATCCACCGGGTTCATCGGCACCACGCCCTCATGGCCGAGCCAGCGGTAGAAGCCGCGCCAGGCCGACAGCACCAGCGCGATGCTGCGCGAGCCCAGCCCCTGCGCATGCAGCTGCGCCGCCCAGCGCCGCACGTGGTGCACCTGGGTGGCACGCAGCGACACCGGCTGCGCCTGCGCGAAGGCCTGCAGCCGCGCGAACGCATCGCGGTACAGCACGAGGCTGCGCGGCGCGAGGCGCCGCTCGGATTCGAGGTGGACGAGGTGACGCTGCAGGTCCGCGTCGAGTGCGGCGGACGGTGCAGTCATCGCGGGGACGGCCTCAGGTCCTCAAGCGATCGGCAGCAGCCGCGACAGCCCGGCGCTCGCGATGTCGCCGATGCGAGACAGGAACTCGGTGCCCATGTCGGCGCTGTAGCGCGTCGGGTCCGGCGAGGCCAGCACCAGCATGCCGAAGACAGGGTCGTCCTGGCGCACGCGCAGCGGGATCAGCGCCAGCGACATCACGGTCGCCACGTCGGCCAGCCACTGCGCCGCCTCGAAGCCGGAATTGACGCCGCAGTACGGCTGCGTGAGGCTGGCCGCGAAGCTGCGGGCGTCTTCGCTGACCGCCTTCGCGAACGGCAGCACATTGAACACGTCGGCCGCGCCCCAGATGCGGATCGCCGACTGCGGAATCATGAACTGGTGCTTCAACTCCGCCACCAGCACGTCGGGCAGGTCGCCGGGGTTGTGCGTCAGCATGATCGCGCGCGTCCAGCGGTGCAGCTTGTCGGCGATCGAGACGTTCTCGGTGCCGTGGCGGATCATCTCGATGATGCGCAGCTCCAGCCCCTTGTTCTTCTCGCGCAGCATTTCCATCTGCCGCTCCTGCAGCGACACGGCGCGCTGCCCGTGCGGGCTGGTCAGCTGGACTGCCGCCAGCAGTTCGGCATGGCGCTCGAAGAAACCCGGCGTGTTGGCCAGGTAGTTCGCGATGTCCTGTTCGGTGATGCCTTGGATGCTCACGGGTGGGCCCTTTACGTCTCTGCCTACAGATGGATCACGCCGTCGAAGACGGTCGTGGCGGGGCCGGTCATCAGCACGGGCTGTTGAAGGTTGCCGGCAGCACCTTGCCATTCGATCGTGAGCCGGCCGCCGCGCGCATCGACATCGACGCGCGCATCCAGCAGGCCCATGCGGATGCCGGCGACCACGGCCGCACAGGCGCCGGTGCCGCAGGCGAGTGTCTCGCCGGCGTCGCGCTCGTGCACCCGCAGCCGGATGTGCGTGCGCGACAGCACCTGCATGAAGCCGGCGTTCACCTTGCGCGGGAAGCGCGCATGCTGCTCGATCAGCGGGCCCTGCGTCGCGACCGGCGCGGTGTCGACATCGGCCACCACCTGCACCGCGTGCGGGTTGCCCATCGACACCGCAGCCACCTCGACGGTGTCGGTGCCCACCGGCAGCGGCCACACCGCGAAGCCGTTCAGCTCGCGCGGCGCCAGGCCGCTGGCATCGAACGGCAGCGCCGGCAGGTCGAACACCGGGGCGCCCATGTCGACGGTGACGCGGCCGTCGTCCTGCATGCGCAGTTCGAGCACCTGACGAATCGTCTCGACGCGGATCGTCGTCTTGTGGCTCAGGTTCTTGTCGTGCACGAAACGCACGAAGCAACGCGCACCGTTGCCGCACTGTTCCACTTCGTCACCGGTGGCGCCGTTGAAGATGCGGTAGCGGAAGTCGATGCCGGGCGTCGTGCTGGCCTCGACCACCAGGATCTGGTCGGCGCCGACGCCGAATCGCCGGTCGCCCAGTGCGCGCAGCTGCGCGGCATCCAGCGCCAGCGGCGCCGTGGTGGCATCGAGCACGACGAAGTCGTTGCCGGCCCCCTGCATCTTCGTGAACTGCACTCTCATGGGCGGGGATTATCGCCGCGCGCCATGACAGCGGGCCGGGCAGGGTCGCCGTTCATCCCGGCCATCTGCCAGCCAGATCCCGGTTTCTCGAAAACATCTGGCCGTCTGCAAAAGGCCTGCACAAAGCGTGGCGAGCATGCCGAGCCATGCCGGAGGCGATCGTCGCGCCGGCTGTACCTCACGGGAGACACGATGGACATGAACACCACCTTTTTCGGCGATGACACCGGCGATGACACCGGCGCCCGCTGCGGGCCGCTGACGCGCGCCCCAGCCGTCCGGCTGAAGCTCACCCGACGATGCAGGGTGCGCAGCGGCAGTCGATCCTGCACGCGGACCTGCACCTGCGGCCGTGCCTTCGCGCCGCCATTGCGCGCCGACAAGCGCTGGCGGCTGGGCGGCGTGCCCTGCCTGATCCTGCGTCGGGAGGCGGTGCCATGCTGAAATTCCTGAAGCGATTTCGCCGCCGGTTCGACGAGCAGGAACCGATGTTCGTCAGCGTGCCCGGCGAACCCGTGCCGCCGCTTGCCCCGACCACGCCGACCACGCCGGCGCGCCAGCCCGATGACGTGTCGCTGCTGGAATGGCTGCGCCTCGTGCTCGGCCACCTGTGCACCGAGGAGCGCCTGCGCCTGCAGCAGCGCGTGGTGAACAGCGTGCAATTCGGCGACGCCGTGCCGCAGGCGGTGCGCCATGCACTGCTGGCCGAAGGCGGGCAGCAGGACGGCCAGTGGGCGATGCTGCTGGTCGGCATCGACGAGATCGACGACGTCGAGCGGCAGGGGCGCGAACTGGCGCGGGCCGCCGGCATTGCGGCGATCTACGGCTGGAACTGGCACGAAGGGCGCAGCCGCACGCCGCGCGCCGCGTTGTTCGAGCTGCACACCTGGCTGCTCGGGTTCGGCTTCTCGCTGCTGCAGATGGACACCGGCCGCCCGGAGCGCGCGATGCTGATGACCGCCGCGGTCGATGCCGAGACCGCGCTCCGGCTGGGCAATGCGCTCGGCGCGCGGCTGGCACTGCCGAGGAGCGACTGAGCGACTGAGTGGGGGCGGGCGGGCGCGGCCGTCAGTACAGCGACGCCTCGCCCGCCGGCCGCGTCTTGAAGCGCTTGTGAACCCACAGGTACTGCGCCGGGTTCTTGCGGATCTCGTCCTCGATCCAGCGGTTCATCGCCGCGGTGTCGGCGACGGGATCGTCGCTCGGGAAGTGCGTGAACGGTTCGCCGAAGCGCACCCGGTAGCCCTGGCCGCCGGGCAGCATCTCGGCGATCACCGGCTGCACCACCATGCCGAGCGCACGCGCCATGCGCGACGGCGCGAGCAGYGTCGCGGCCGGCACCCCGAAGAACGGCACGAACGCGGCATCGCGCGCGCCGAAGTCCATGTCGGGCAGGTTGAAGAAGGCGTGCCCCTTGCGGATCGCGCGTATCAGCGGCAACGCCTTGTCGCTGCGCGGAAAGATCTCCGCATGGTCGCCGAAGCGCATGCGGCCCTTGCGGATCGCCTCGTCCATCACCGGGTTGCTCTGCTGCTGGTACATCGAGCAGGCCGGGTGCCGCTGGAACAGCAGCGTCGCGACGCCCGCCACGTCGAGCCCCATGAAGTGCGGCACCAGCCACATCACCGGCCGCTGGCTGTGCTCGGCGAGCTTCACGTCGCCTTCGACGTGGATGATCCGCTTCAGCTGGTCCATCGGCGCGTACCAGAGCAGGCTGCGCTCGAGGATGCTGCGGCCCAGCCACTGGAAGTGCTCGCGGGCGAGCGCGAACCGCTGCTGCGGGCTCCAGGCGGGGTAGCAGAGCTCCAGGTTGCGCAGCGCGACGCGCCGCCGCGAGCGCGCCAGCGCGAACAGCAGCCGCCCCAGCCCGCGCCCCAGCGCGGCCAGCAGCGGCAGTGGCAGCCAATGCAGCAGCCACATCGTTCCCAGCAGCAAGCGGGTTCCCATCGCGAGTTCTCTATTCTTTTGGCGCGGCGTCCGCCGGATGTTCGCGCGGCGCCTTGTATCGGTTGTAGCCCCACAGGTACTGGCCGGGGCACTGCAGTATCAGCTGTTCCATCGCCCGGTTGACGGCGCTGGCCGCCGCGGTCGGGTCGTCTGGCAGCGTGCCGGGGAATTCGAAGAAGCGCTGCACGTAGCCGGCACCGTGCGGCAGCCGCTCGCCCCAGGTCAGCAGCGGCACGGCACCGGTCTGCTGCGCGAGTCGTGCCGCCAGCGTCATCGTGTAGGCCGGCTTGCCGAAGAAGGGCGCCCACACGCCCATGCCGTCGGGCGGCACCTGGTCGGGCAGCAGGCCGACCATCTCGCCGCGGCGCAATGCGCGGATCATCTGGCGCACGCCCGACAGCGTGGCCGGCACCGCCTGCAGGTGCGGCCGGTCCCGGGCGGTCTCCTCGAGGCGGCGCAGCCAGGCCTGGCGTGCCGGGCGGTAAAGCACCGTGATCGGCTGCTGCGTGCCCCAGCGCTCGGCGATGGCCTGGGCCGTGATCTCGAAGCAGCCCATGTGCGGCGTGAGCAGCAGCACGCCGCGGCCTGCCTCGAGCGCGCGGGCCAGCAGCGCCTCGTCCTCGAAGCGCACCATGCCGAGCACGCTGCGGTCGATCGGCCGCAGCCACAGCTTCGGCAGCTCCATCACCATGCGGCCGGCCGATGCGATCGCCGGGCGCCACGCGGGCCCGTCGAGCCCGGCCTGGGCGGCGTTGTCGATCATGCGGCGCCGGTAGTTGCCGGACAACGCGTAGCCCAGCCAGCCCAGGGCGCTGCCGAGAAGATGCAAAAAGCCCAGCGAAAGCCCGGCAAACCAGCGCAGTAGGGTTGTCATCTGTTTCTATAATCCCGCCATCGCCGAGTTATGAACTACTTGCGGGGCGATTCAAAAATCCTGCTAAAGCGTTCGCCGCTCGAAGAACCCAAGTCCGGCAACGCGTTTTTTCAACCTTGCTGGAGTTTAAGAGTGTCGAACGATTTCCTTTTCACGTCCGAGTCCGTTTCCGAAGGCCACCCCGACAAGGTCGCCGACCAGATCTCCGACGCCATCCTCGACGCGATCTTCAAGCAGGACCCGCGTTCGCGCGTGGCCGCCGAGACGCTGACCAACACCGGCCTGGTCGTGCTGGCCGGCGAGATCACCACCAACGCGCACGTCGACTACATCCAGGTCGCGCGCGACACGATCAAGCGCATCGGCTACGACAACACCGAGTACGGCATCGACTACAAGGGCTGCGCGGTGATGGTCTGCTACGACAAGCAGTCCAACGACATCGCCCAGGGCGTCGACCAGGCGAGCGATGACCACCTGAACACCGGCGCCGGCGACCAGGGCCTGATGTTCGGCTACGCGTGCGACGAGACGCCCGAGCTGATGCCCGCGCCCATCTATTACGCGCACCGCCTGGTCGAGCGCCAGGCCCAGTTGCGCAAGGACGGCCGCCTGCCGTTCCTGCGCCCCGACGCGAAGAGCCAGGTGACGATGCGCTACGTCGACGGCAAGCCGCACAGCATCGACACCGTCGTGCTGTCGACCCAGCACAGCCCGGACCAGAGCGAGACGCCGAAGAAGATGAAGGCCTCGTTCAACGAGGCCATCATCGAGGAGATCATCAAGCCGGTGCTCCCGAAGGAGTGGCTGAAGGACACCAAGTTCCTGATCAACCCGACCGGCCGCTTCGTCATCGGCGGCCCGCAGGGCGATTGCGGCCTGACCGGCCGCAAGATCATCGTCGACACCTACGGCGGCGCCTGCCCGCACGGCGGCGGCGCGTTCTCGGGCAAGGATCCGAGCAAGGTCGACCGCTCGGCCGCCTATGCGGCGCGCTACGTCGCGAAGAACATCGTCGCGGCGGGCCTGGCGCGCCAGTGCCAGATCCAGGTGGCGTACGCGATCGGCGTGGCCCGCCCGATGAACGTGACGGTCTACACCGAAGGCACCGGCGTGATGCCCGACGACAAGCTGGCCGCGCTGGTCAACGAGCACTTCGACCTGCGCCCGAAGGGCATCATCCAGATGCTCGACCTGCTGCGCCCGATCTACGAGAAGACGGCTGCCTACGGCCACTTCGGCCGCGAGGAGCCGGAGTTCTCGTGGGAGAAGACCGACAAAGCCCAAGCGCTGCGGGCAGCGGCGGGGCTGTAGGACCCTGCGAGGCCAGCGGCGCCCGGCGTGAGGTAGTGCGCGCCGCGCCGTCGGCGATCGCTGCCGGCGCTTCAGGCCGCGGCGCGGTCGGCCGATATGCGGGGCGAAGGCGTCGAGATCGGCGTCATCGGTCCTGCCCATGCCTGTCGTTCCTGCCGCTTCCTCCTCCTCGCTGACCGTCCTCGTCGTCGACGACCAGCCCGGCGTGCGCGTCGCGCTCGTCGCGCAGCTCGATGCGCTGGGCCACCGGGTGCTCGAAGCCGGCGACGCGACCTGGGCGCTGGAGCAGTTCCAGCGCCACCAGCCCGATCTGGTGCTGCTCGACGTCGTGATGCCCGGCCATGACGGCTACTGRCTGGCGCGCCAGATGCGCCAGGCCGAGTCCGGCCGCTGGACGCCGATCATCTTCCTGTCCGCGCGCGACCAGGAGCAGGACCTGTGGAAGGGCATCGAGAGCGGCGGCGACGACTACCTGGTGAAGCCGGTGTCGACCGTGGTGCTGGCCGCCAAGCTGCGTGCGATGACCCGGCTGCTGCAGATGCAGGCCCAGCTGATGCAGGTGTCGTCCGAGTTGCGCACCGCGAACCAGCGCCTGCAGCACCTGAGCGAACTCGACGAACTGACCGGCCTGATCAACCGCCGCGGCTTCGACCGCCTGCTGCATGCCGAGATCGGCGCAGCGCGCCGCGAGCAGCAGCCGCTGACGCTGGTGTTCTGCGACCTCGATGCGTTCAAGCCCTACAACGACACGCTCGGCCATGTGCAGGGCGACGATTGCCTGCGCCGCATCGGCGCGCTGCTGCGCGAAGCCTGCCACCGCCCGCGCGACCGCGCGACGCGCTACGGCGGCGAGGAGTTCGCGCTGATCCTGCCGAACACGCCGAAATCCGGTGCGATGACCTTCGCGCGCGCGATCCGCCGCATGCTGGCCGGCGTGGCGCTGCCGCACCCGGCCTCGCCGGTCGGCGCCCTGGTCACGCTGACCGGCGGCATCACCACCTGCATTCCCGACGCCCAGACCACCGCGGAAGGCATGGTGATGCGCGCCGACCAGGCCTTGTACGCCGCGAAGGCGCAGGGGCGGGACCGCTTCTTCAGCTTCGAGATGCAGCTCGACACGGTGGAGCAGCTGGCGCAGTAGCGTCAGCAAACAGTGTCAGCAGTCACCGGCCAGGCGCTTTGCGCGCACGGGCCGATGACGCATCATCCGGCTCCATGCCGATCACGCTCGACCACCTGCGGCGCTACGCCGTCGCCCGCACGCTCTTCAAGCCGACCACGCTGCTGCGCGCGATCCGCCAGCTGGGGTTCCTGCAGGCCGATCCGATCCGCTCGCCGGCGCGCGCACAGGACCTGACGCTGCGCCACCGCGTCAAGGGCTACCGCGCCGGCGAGCTGGAGCGCCGCTACGCGAAGCTGCCGATCGAGGAGGACTGCCTCGTCAACTACGGCTTCCTGCCGCGCGAGCACCTGGCGCTGATGCACCCGCGCGTCGCCACCACGGTGTGGGACCGCGCCACGCAGCGCCGCGCCGCCGACGTGCTGGCCTTCGTGCGCGAGCGCGGCCGCGTGCACCCGCGCGAGGTCGACGATCATTTCGCGCACGGCCGCGTCACCAACTACTGGGGCGGCTCGTCGAACGCGAGCACCCACCTGCTCGACGGCATGCACTATCGCGGCCTGCTGCGCGTCGTGCGGCGCGATGCGGGCATCCGCGTCTACGAGGCGGTCGAGCATCCGCCGGCCGACGACAGCCCCGGCGAGCGGGCGCGCCGCGCCGCCGCGCTGCTGGAATTGATCGTGCGCAAGTACGCGCCGCTGCCGGCGCGCAGCCTGACCCACCTGACCGGGCTGCTGGGCTACGGCGCGCCGCACCTGAAGGCGCAGACGCAGGCCGCGATGAAGCTGGCGCGCGAGCAACTCGCGAGCCTGCAGCTCGATGGCGTCACCTGGTACTGGCCGGCCGACGAGAACCCGGCCTCGCGCCGCCATGCGCCCGACGACGCGGTGCGGCTGCTCGCGCCGTTCGACCCGGTGGTCTGGGACCGCACCCGCTTCGAGCTGCTGTGGGGCTGGGCCTACCGCTTCGAGGCCTACACGCCGGCGCCGAAGCGCAGGTTCGGCTACTACGCGCTGCCGCTGCTGTGGCACGACCGCGTGATCGGCTGGGGCAACCTGTCGCTGGTGGGCGGGCAGTTGAAGCAGCAGCTCGGCTATGTCGACGGCCGCGCGCCGCGCGACCCGGCGTTCAAGGCCGGGCTGGCCGACGAGATCGCGCGCATGCGCGGCTTCCTCGGGGTCGACTGAGGTTCAGCCGCCGGCCTGCAGCGGCCGCTGCCGCGCCGCGAGCGACGCCGCCAGCGCCAGCACGCCGGCCGAAGC
>NZ_JBFUGN010000150.1:0-9431 GCF_056402895.1 Rhizobacter sp. P3_B12
GCCGCGGCCTGGCCGCGGCCTGCGCCTGCACCGCGTCGACCGCCGGCAGCAGCACCGCGAACTCCTCCCCGCCGATGCGCGCGGCCAGCTCGCCGGCACGGCCGAAGGTCTCGCGCAGCGTCTGCGCGATCAGGCGCAGGCAGTCGTCGCCCAGCGCATGGCCGTAGGTGTCGTTGTAGCGCTTGAAGAAATCCACGTCGCACAGCAGCACCGACAGCGGCTGGCCCAAACGCTGCGCGCGGCGGAACTCGATGTCCTTCACCTCGTCGAAATGGCGCCGGTTCGCGAGGCCCGTCAGCGGGTCGCTGCGCGACAACGCCTGCAGCTGCGCGTTGGCGGCGCGCAGCTCGGCGGTCTGCTCGTCGACCAGCTCGGCCAGCCGGTCGCGGTGGGCCGCGAGGTCGCTCTCGTCGCGGCGCTGGCGCGCCAGGTAGTCCGACAGGTTGCCCTGCAGCTGGTTGACGCCCGATTCGAGCAGGCTCAGCTCGTCGCGCCGGCCGGGCTTGCGCTCGAGGCGCAGCGTGCGGTCCAGCGTCTGCGGCGTCAGCTCATCGAGGTGGCGAGCGACGCGCCGCACGTGCACGGTGACGGTGCGGTTGAACACCCACATCACCAGGCCGGCCAGCAGCAGCGACTGGATCAGCTGGGTCAGCACGATGCCGGCCAGCTCGCCGCGCAGGCGCTCCCACAGCACGCGCTCGTCGCCTTCGAGCGTCAGCTCGCCGACGGTCTCGGCCGCGCCCGGATACGGCTCGTAGCTCAGCTTGCGGCGCAGCACCGGCGCGCGCTGCGACGGCTCGGCGCCCTCGCGGCGCTGCATCATCACCTCGGTGGTGCGGCCGTTCTGCAGCAGCCGCAGCTCGACGCGGCCGACCGGGCTCACCTGCGCGACGCCGCTCACATGGGTCTGCAGCGCGTCGCGGTCCATCTCCCAGATGGCCTTGGCGAGCGTGCGCTGGAAGACCTCGTCGATCAGCGTCAGCTCGGCGGTCATCGCCGCCAGGTTGCCCTGCCAGGCCGACCAGGTGCGCACCGCCACCGCCGCCCCCGTGAAGACGATGCCGAACAGCAGCGTCGCCAGCACCAGCTGGCGGCCGAGCGGGCTGTGCGGCCCGCCGTCAGAGCCACTTGCGCTGGAGGCTCTCATAGGTGCCGTTGCGGCGGATCGCGTCCAGCCCCTTGCGGAATCGCTCGACCAGCGCGTCCGGCGTCTTCAGGCTGAACGCCATGTCGAGCCCGCCTTCGCTGCCGAGGTCGGGCAGGGCGAGCGCACGCTGCAGGATGCGGGCGGGGTCGTCGCCGGCCTGGCGCACCAGGTAGATCGCGTTCAACTCGTTGGCGATCCACAGGTCGACGCGGCCGCCCTTCAGCTTCTCGTAGTTCAGCTCGTAGCGGTTGCTGGACTGCAGGTTCTGGCCGAGCTTGAAGCCCTTGTCGACCAGGTATTGTTCGCCGGCATCCTCGTTGACGGTGGCGGTCTGGTAGCGGCGCGCGTCGTCCAGCGTCTTCACCGGCAGCGTGCGGCCGCCGAGCGAGAACAGGTACCAGCGCGTCGGCGCGATCACCCCGACCCACTTGAAGCGTTTCTCGCGCTGCGGCGTGCGGGTGATCGAGTAGATCAGCACGTTCTCCTGGTTCAGCGCGATGTCGTAGGCGCGCGCCCAGGGCATCACCTGGATCGGCGTGTCGGCCAGGCCGGCCTCCTTCAGCACGGCCTGCACGACCTCGGTGCCGAGCCCGGTCACCTGGCCGTTCAGCGTCATGTTGTACGGCGGCAGTTCCTCGGTGACGATGCGCAGCGACTGCGCGGCCGCCAGCAGGGGCAGCATCCCGAGCAGGCAGCAGGCAAGACGGCGCGAGAAGGACGGAACGGACATGCGATGGGAATTCGGACGCAGCGACGACTGTCTTTCGACAGGGCCGGTGCGCGACTTGAGCGGCGCAGCGTGACGAAATGCTGGTTGCTTGCAACTGGAGCCGATATAACTGGCAAACCCCGAGGAGAGCCCATGACCGCACCCGTGCACCACGTCACCCACCCGCTGATCCAGCACAAGCTCACGCTGATGCGCCAGAAGGACCGCAGCACCAACAGTTTCCGGCGCCTGCTGAACGAGATCAGCATGCTGATGGCCTACGAGGTCACGCGCGACATGCCGACGCAGATGATCGAGATCGAGACGCCGCTCGAGACCATGCAGGCGCCGGTGATCGACGGCAAGAAGACGGTGTTCGTCAGCATCATGCGGGCCGGGGCCGGCTTCCTCGACGGCATGCTGAACGTGGTGCCGGGCGCGCGCATCGGCCACGTCGGGCTGTACCGCGACCCGAAGACGCTGGTGGCGGTGGAGTACTACTTCAAGATGCCGGCCAACATGCACGAGCGCGACGCGATCGTGCTCGACCCGATGCTGGCCACCGGCAACTCGGCGGTCGCGGCGGTCGACCGGCTGAAGGAGACGCGGCCGAAGTCGATCCGCTTCGTGTGCCTGCTGGCGGCGCCAGAGGGCCTGAAGCACTTCCAGTCGTCGCATCCGGACGTGCCGGTGTACGTGGCGGCGATCGACCGGCAGCTCGATGAGCACGGCTACATCGTGCCCGGCCTCGGCGATGCGGGGGATCGGTTGTTCGGCACCAAGTAGCCCGGGTGCCAACCCGGGGATCAACGGTCTGGCATCCCCGGATTGGCATCCGGGCTACGGGGAATGGTGATGGCCACGCGCAACCCGCCGTCCGGCCGGTTCGCCAGCGCGATCCGCCCGCCGTGCGCCTCGGCGATCTCGCGCGCCAGCGCCAGCCCGAGCCCGGTGCCGGCCCGCTTGGTCGAATAGAACGGCAACAGCGCCTGCGCGAGCACCGTGTCGCTCATGCCCGGGCCGCGATCGGCCACCTCGAAGCGGATCTCCGCCCCGGTGTCGGCGATCGACAGCGTGACCCCCTCGGCCGGCCCGCCGGCCTCGTGCGCGTTCTTCAGCAGGTTGATCAGCGCCTGCTCGACCTGCCCCGCATCGAATACCCCGTTCCGCGCCGGCGGCTCGCCGCTGCGCTCGAACGGGTACTGCGCCGTGAGCGCCGCCAGGAACGGCGCCCAGTCGACGCGCTCCGGCCGCGGCGCCGGCAGCTTCGCGAAGCGCGCGTAGCCGTCGAGGAAGCCGTGCAGGTGCCGCGAGCGCTCGCCGATGGTCGCGAACACCTCCTGCAGCCGCTGCGCATCGCCGCGCCGCGCCAGCTCGGCACCGCTGTGCGCGAGCGACGAGATCGGCGCCAGCGAGTTGTTCAGCTCGTGGCTGATGACGCGGATCACGCGTTTCCAGGTGGCGACCTCCTGGCGCGACAGCTCGCGCGTCATGCGCCGGAACAGCAGCAGCCGGTGCGGCCGGCCCTGCAGCCGGAACTGGCGCTGCGACAGGTGGAAGGTCTCGTCGCTGCCGTCCAGCGTGACGCTGAACAGCGCGTCGGTGCCCTCCTCGACCGCCCGCGCGAGCGCCGGCGGCAGCGTCGCGAGCAACGCGGCGAAATCGCTGCCCTCCAGGCTGCGGCCTTCGCCCAGCAGCTGGCGCGCGGCGATGTTGGCGTAGGCCACGCGCTGCCGCAGGTCGGTCAGCACCAGCGCGACCGGCGTGTTCTGCACCACGGTGTCGAGCAGCAGCTCGCGCTGCGCCAGGTGCTGGCGCTGGTCGCGCAGCGCATGGCCGAGCGTGTTGTGCTGCTGCACCAGCGCGCCGAGCTCGCCGCCGTGGTCGTCGCTGATCGAGACGCTGAAATCGCCGTCGCGGTAGCTGAGCACCGCGCTCTCCAGCGAGCGCAGCAGGCGCTTCAACGGCGCGACCAGCCGCGCCGAGCTCCACGCCGCCAGCAGCAGCGCGAATACGGCGGCCGCGCCGACCAGCAGCGCCGCGTGGCCGCCCCAGCGCGCCAGCGCCGCCAGCACCGCGGCATGCAGCGCCGCACCGGCCGCCAGCGCCGCGAGCAGCGCCAGCAGGAAGCGCGCGCGCAGGCTCAGCCAGCGCATGCCGGCCTCAGGCTGCGATCCCGTAGCGGTCCATGCGCCGGTACAGCGCCTGGCGCGACAGCCCGAGTGCCGCGGCGGCGCGGGCGACGACGCCGTCGGCCCGAGCCAGCGCCGCCACCACCGCGTCGCGGCTCGGTTCGCCGAGGTTGCGCGGCGCCGCGGTGAGCTCGGGCGCCGGCAGGCCCAGCAGTTCGGGCGTGATCGGCCCGCCGCGCGCCAGCAGCGCGGCGCGCTCGATCACGTTCTTGAGTTCGCGCACGTTGCCCGGCCACGCATGCCCGAGCAGCATCGCGCGCGCCGCATCGACCRGCCCCGGGCGGCCGGCGAGGAAGTGCTCGGCCAGCGGCAGCACGTCGTCGCGGCGCTGCGCGAGTGGCGGCACCGCGACCTCGATCACGTTGAGCCGGTAGTACAGGTCTTCGCGGAAGCGGCCATCCCGCACCATCATCTTCAGGTCGGCATTGGTCGCGCTGATCACGCGCACCCGCACGTGGCGCGTGCGCGTGGAGCCGACGCGCTCGAAGCGGCCGCTCTCCAGCACCCGCAGCAGCTTCACCTGGCCGGGCAGCGGCAGCGTGCCGATCTCGTCGAGGAACAGCGTGCCGTTGTCGGCCGCCTCGAAGCGGCCCTCGCGCGACTTGATCGCGCTGGTGTACGCGCCGGCGTCGGAACCGAACAGCTCGGTCTCGATCAGGTCGGCCGGCAGCGCGCCGCAGTTGACCGCGACGAATGCCCCGTCGCGCACCGCCGAGTTGACATGCACGGTGGTGGCGATGCGTTCCTTGCCGCTGCCGTTCGGCCCGGTGATCAGCACCGGGAGGTCGGAGCGCGCGACCTGGCAGGCCAGCTCCAGCGTGCGCTCCATCGCATCGGAGGCGTAGACGATGCCGGTCAGGTCGTGGCTCTGCGCGAGCGCGACGCGGCGGCGGCGGCGCTCGTCGCGCAGGCGGGCCACCTCGCGCGTCGACTCCGACAGTTCCAGCAGGTTCTCGACGGTGGCGAGCAGCTTCGCGTCGTCCCAGGGCTTGGCGAGGTAGTCGGCGGCGCCGGCCTTCACCAGCTCGACGGCGGCCTCGAGCCGCGTCCAGGCGGTCAGCAGGATCACCGGCAGGTCGGGCTGGCGCTCGCGGATCGCGCGGAACAGCGCCGCGCCCTCGGCGCCGGAGGTGGTGTCGGCGCTGAAGTTCATGTCCTGGATCACGACGTCGGCCGGGCGGCGGTCGAGCGAGGCCAGGCCCGCTTCGGGCGTCAGCGCGACCTCGGCCACGATGTCGTGCAGCGAGAGCAGCAGCGAGAGGGCCTGGCCGACTGCAGGGTTGTCGTCGATGATGAGGATGCGGCGCATGTCGCAAGCTTAGCGGGTGCGGCCGACGACCCGGATTGTCATCCGGGCTACGCCCCGCGCATCACCACCACCGGCGGCAGCGCCGCCGCGCGCCGCGCCGGGCCGAGCACCGCGACCTGGCCCAGCGCCCACAGCGTGACCGCGCCGATCGGCAGGCACACCCACGGCAGCGGCGGCAGCTCGTACAGGCTCATCAGCAGCCGGTTGATGCCGTAGGCCGCCGTCATGCCGATCGCGATGCCCATCGTCGTCAACAGGAAGTTCTCGGCCTGGAAGTAGCGCAGGATCTGCACCCGCGAGGCGCCGAGCGCGCGCCGCACGCCGATCATCCGCGTGCGCTGCTGCACCCAGAAGCTCGCGAGGCCGACGATGCCGAACGCGGTGACCACCAGCAGCGCGATGCACACCGCCACCAGCAGCGCCGCCATCCAGCGGTCCTGGCGGAAGTACTCGTGGCGCATGTCGTCGAAGGTCTCGCGCTCCATCACGATGCGCCGGYTGTCGACCGCCTGCAGCGCGGCGACCGCGTCCTTCAGCAGGCGGTCGCGCTGCGCCGCGTCGACGACACGCACCAGGTAGTTGCCGTCGTTGTACGAGGGCTGCACCGGCAGCAGCGTCAGGAACTCGCTGCGCGGGCCGTTGGGCTGCGGGATCGACATGCGCTCGACCACGCCGACCACGCGCATCGGCGAGGGGCCGAACACGTACAGAGACTTGCCGATCGCGCTGCCCTCGGGGAACAGGCGCGCCGCGGTGCCGCGGTCGAGGATCACCGCCGGCACCTTCGGCTCCTCGGCATCGAGGGCCGAGGCGGGCTGCACCTCCTCGGGCAGGAAGTCGCGGCCCTCGACCAGCTTCAGGCCGAACGTCGCGAGCGCGTTCTCGCCGACGAGGTACAGCGCCGCGGTGATGGTCGGCGACGTCTGCTCGAACGAGAGGCTGACGCCGCTGTCGGACGAGCCGTTGCCGAACGGCACGTGGTTGACGCTGGTGGCCGCCTTGACGCCGGGCAGGGCGCGCAGGGTCGCCAGGTCGCGCCGGGTCAGCGCCTCGGCGTTGTCGCGACGCGCGATGTCGTTGAGGCGGATGTGGAGCAGCTCGGCCTCGGCCAGGCCGGTGGGCGCCTGCATGCGCTCCAGCCGCTGGCCGATCAGGAACAGCGCGTTGCTGACGATCGCGCAGCTCAGCGCGACCTCGAGCACGATCAGCGCGGCAGCGGTCTTGTGGCGGCGCAGCGTCGACAGGATCGGTCGGAAGTCCATCATCGCGTTCTCCTTGGGTTCTGGCCGCTGTTCACTGCGACTTGAGCTGCAGCGCCGGCGTCACCTGGCAGGCACGCCAGGCCGGCAGCAGCCCGGCGGCGAGGCTGGCCACCAGTGCGAGCACGAGCGTGATCGCGAGCATCGGCGCATCGAGGTAGGCCAGCTGCGCATAGCTGGCCGGGTTCTGGCGCACGCCCCACAGCCCGAGCAGCGCGAGGCCGAGACCGAGCACGCCGCCGACGATGCCGATGCTGCCGGCCTCGACGAGGAACTGCCCGAAGATCGCGCCCCGGGAAGCGCCGAGCGCGCGCCGCACCGCGATCTCCGGTGCGCGGCGCATGCACTTGGCGAGCAGCAGCCCGACGGTGTTGGTCAGGCACACCAGCAGGAAGCCGAACGCGAGCCACAGCTGAAGGTGCACGTCGCCGGGCACGACGTGCTTGAACGACATGCGCTCGGTGACGTTGCGCAGGCGCACGTTGCTCGGCCGCTCGAAGCGGCCGGCGGCGCGCTGCTGCTCGGAGTAGTCGGTGAGGTACTGGCGCAGCGCCGGCGCGTCGGCCGCCGACGGCATCTGCACCCAGTACTGCAGCCAGGCGCAAGGGGCGTTCAGCGCGCGCGGATCGGGCGAGGTGCGGTTGCCCCAGCAGGTCAGGCTGCCGGCGATCGGCAGCCGGGCCTGCAGCGCGGTGGAGATCGGCGTGAACACCTGCTCGGTCTTCGCGAAGCGGCCGGCGTACAGGTCGTAGTAGTGCGGCACCGGGCGCCACGGCGCGAGCACGCCGACGATGCGCAGGTCGTGGTCGCCGGCACGCAGCATGCGGCCGGTGCTGTCGGCACCGTCGAACAGTTTCTGGTTCAGCTCGTGCGAGATGACGGCGACGCGCGCGCCGGCCGCGTCGTCGGCGGCACCCCAGCCGTGGCCGTAGCGCCACGGCGTCTCGAACATCGGGAAGAAGTCGGCGGTGGTGTAGCGGGCGCTCGCGAAGAACGCGGGGCGGTCGGCCTGCGCCGGTTGCACGGCGACCGAGCCGCCGGTCATCATCACCTGGCGTTCGCCGCGGTGTTCGCGCAGCAGGGCCTCGGCATCGAAGCGGGTCAGCTGCTCCAGCGGTTCGGCGCCGGGCGGCGCGGCGCCGCGTTCGTTGGCATCGAGCTGCACATAGAAGAGCCGGTCGCTCTTGCCGGGGATCGGGTCGCCGGAGAGCACGTGGAACACCGTCAGCGTGGTCATGCTGGCGCCGATGCCGAGCGCGATCGCGAGCACCATCAGCGCGGTCAGCGCGGGGCTGCGGCGGAAGCTGCGCAGCGCCAGGTCGAGGTGGTAGCCGAACATGGTGGGGGCGCTCCTATTTCAGCAGGGTGTTGACGGCGGCGAGGTCGGCCTCGGCGATGCGGCCGGCCGATTGCAGCAGCAGCAGGCGGCCGAGCACGAACTGGTGGCGCGCCTGCGAGTACGAGGCCTGCGCGGAGGCCTGGGTCTGGATCGCGAGCAGCAGGTCGGTCATCGTCTGGGTGCCGAGTTCGTGGCCGATGCGGGTGGAGGCGAGGGCGCGGCCGGCCGAATCGACCGCGGTGCGCGTGGCGCCGATGCGGCCGATGCCGGCGGCGATGCCGCGGTACTGCTCGAGCGTCTCGCGCGCGACGCGGCGGCGGCGCAGCTCGTAGTCGTCGCGCGCCGCATCCTGCTGGTGCAGCGCCTGGCGCAGTTGTGATTGCGTGGCGCCGCCGGCGAACAGCGGCACGTTGAGCACGAGGCCGACGCTCGCGACGTTGCGGCCGTCGGCGTTGCTGGCCGGCACCGGCCAGGCGGCGGCACGGCCGACGCCGAGGTTGGCGCTGAGCGTGGGCAGGTGGCCGGCCCGGGCGGCGGCGATGCCCTGCCCGGCGGCATCGACGACATGGCGCTGCGCCGACAAGCCGGGGTTGTGCAGCAGCGCCTCGTCGACCCAGGCCTGCGGATCGGCCGGCTCGGGCAAGGCCATCGGCAACTCGTCCTGCAGGCGGTTCAATGCCGGCGCGGGCTGGCCGGTGATCTCGGAGAGCGCCTCGCGCGCATCGTCACGTGCCTGGCGAGCATCGATGCTGGCCGCCTGCGCAGCCGCGTGATAGGCCCGCGCCTGTTCCACGTCGACCTGCGCCGACAGCCCATTGCGAAAGCGCTGGTCCGACTGCTCGACCTGCTGGCGGAACGCATCCTCGTTGGCCTCGACCTGGCGCACCGCGTCGTCGGCGGTGAGCACATCGAAATAGGCACGGGCGACGCGGGCGCACAAGGCCTGTTCGGCGGCGCGCACCAGGTCGTCCTGCGCCTCGGCCTGCGACTGCGCGACATGCAGCTGCGACAGGCGGGACACATCGACCAGCACCTGGTTCAGCGTGACGGAGGCGGTGCGGTTGCTGTTGCGTTCTGCGGCGTCGCCGGTCGGCTGCGAGCGATCGAATGCAAGGCCGGCGGATGCCTGCGGAAGCAACGGTGCCCGGGCCTGCACGACGCCCTCTCTTGCGATGCCGCGTTGAGCGTCTGCCGCTGACAGCACCGGATCGGCGCGGCGGGCCTGCTGGTAGATCTGCAGCAGGTCTTCCGCTTGTGCTGCCAGTGGTGCGACTGCCAGCAGGAATCCTGCGATCCAGCGGCGTATCGCGGCGGCTGGGGGTCTGGGCTGGGGGCTCATGCCGGGGCGGTCGGCGCCCGGGGGGCGCCGACTCCACGAAGAAGCTCGGCTTCGGGGGTGCATCGGCAAACTCCCGTCACTCACTTCGTTCGTTGTGGTCAAACACAGCCGATGAGTCAGTCTACGAAGCGCGCTGG
>NZ_JBFUGN010000151.1:0-9426 GCF_056402895.1 Rhizobacter sp. P3_B12
CCTCGGCACCGAGCGCCGACACCGGGCAGCCGTCGCCGGGCTCGTCGCGGTGTTCGGTGGACAGGTAGGTGCGCGCCAGCGCGGCCAGGCCGTCCTCGCCGCGCGCCGCCGCATCGCCCACGACCCGCCGCCAGCGCTCGCCGCCCTCGTCGAACACCCGGCTGCAGGCCTCGGCCATCAGGTCTTCCTTCGAGCCGAACTGGCCGTAGAAGCCGCCGTGCGTCATGCCGGCGCTCTTCATCAGGTCGGCCACGCCGATGCCGTCGAAGCCGCGCTCGCGGAACAGCTTCGCCGCCACCTGCAGCACCCGTTCGCGGTTCTGCTCGGCTTGTTCACGACTGACTTTCATGGGGAGAAGACCTTTCCGGCGCGGTGATGCCCAAGACGCCGCTTGACATGATAAATGATGCACGTCATATAATCTCAATCATGACGACCGTCATATAAACAATGTAAGCATCCCCGAAAGGACCCGCCATGAACATCCGCAATGCCGTCTTCCTCGTGACCGGCGCCAACCGTGGCCTCGGCAAGTCCCTGGTCCAGCAGCTGCTCGCCGCCGGCGCGAAGAAGGTCTATGCGGCCGCCCGCGACCCGGCCAGCATCACGCTGCCGGGCGTCGAGGCGGTGAAGCTCGACGTGACGAACGCCGACGACGTCGCGCGCGCTGCCGCGCAACTGAAGGACGTGAGCGTCGTGATCAACAACGCCGGCATCACGCGCGGCTCGCCGCTGCTGGCCGCCGGCAGCGCCGCGGCGGCGCGCGCCGAGATGGAGACCAACTTCTTTGGCCCGCTGGCGCTCAGCCAGGCCTTCGCGCCGGTGCTGAAGGCCAACGGCGGCGGCGCGATCGTCAACGTGCTGTCGGTGCTGAGCTGGGTCAACATCCCGAGCGCGGCGACCTACAGCACGAGCAAGTCGGCCGCCTGGTCGCTGACCAACGGCCTGCGCGGCGAGCTGCGCGCGCAGGGCACGCAGGTGGTGGGCGTGCACGTCGGCTACATGGACACCGACATGACGAAGGGCCTGGACACGGCGAAGGCGAACCCCGACGACGTGGCGCAGCAGGTCGTCGACGCGCTCGCGAGCGGCGCCGAGGAAGTGCTGGCCGACGACCTCAGCCGCAACGTGCGGCAGGGGCTGGCCGCGCCGCGCGGCGTGTACCTGGGCGAGCCGGCGGCGGCCTGAGCCGCGACCGCTGCCGTCAGGCCGACGGCGTCCTGGTCTGCTCGTGCGCGACGCGCAGCCGGCGCATCAGCTCGGCGTTCAACTCGCGGGTGTGGCGGTTCCAGCGCTCGGTGGCGCGCTGGATCTCCACCTGCAGGCGCGCGGCGAGTTCGGTCTCGCGCTGCACCAGCGCCCAGATCGCGAACTCGGCCCGCGCCTCGAAGCTGCCGAAGCGCGCCACCGTCGCTTCGAAGGCGTCGCGCGCCTCGCCATGACGGCCGGCGGCGGCCAGCGAACGCGCGAGCAGCAGCGAGATCTCTTCCTCGCGGAAGTTCGGGTCCTGCTGGCGGATCACGTTCAGGTGGCTGATCGCCTCCTGCGGGCGCTCGCGCGCGAAGCTGGCGCGGGCCGCACCGCGGCGGATCTCGAGATCGGTCGAGAACGGGCCCTTCAGGTAGGCCTCCCAGGTCTGCGCCGATTCATCGAACTCGCCGGCGTCGTACAGCGCCGATGCGAGCCGCATCTGGTTCTGCGCGGTCGGCGTGTACTCGAACGCGGCGCGGGCGTCGCGCAGCTCGCGCGTCGGGTCGAGCGATTTCACCGCCGCGACGATCGCCTTGCGCGCACCGCGCTCCAGCCGCGAATCCGGCAGGTAGATCGCCAGGAAGTAGACGATGCTGCCGAGCAGCGGGAACGAGAACAGCACGAACAGCCAGTAGGTCTGCTGGCGGCTGCGCACCGCGTGCACGGCAAAGAACAGGGCAATGACGATGTGAAGCCCGAGGCCTGCAATGGGCATGAGCGTCCTCCTCCGGTGTTTTGATGCCGCAAATTGTAGGAAACCCCGGCCGGCACGGGTGATGGCGGCGCGAGAGAATGGTCACGAACGGCTCCAGGAACATTCCATGTCTCTCGACTCCCAGCGCTTCACCGACCCGGTCGCCGCGCTCGCGCAGGTGCAGGCCATCTACGAGCAGAGCCTCGCGCACCTGCGTGGTGCCCTGCACAGCTTCGTCGCCGGCACCGCGCCCACCGAGCACGTGCGGGCCTGCTACCCCTTCGTGCGGGTGCACACCGACACCGTCGCGCGCGCCGACTCGCGGCTGAGCTACGGCTTCGTCGCCGGCCCCGGCACCTACGAGACCACGCTGACGCGGCCCGACCTGTTCCAGGGCTACTACCTGGAGCAGTTCCGGCTGCTGCTGAAGAACCACAACGTCGCGCTCGAGGTCGGCGTCAGCGGCCAGCCCATCCCGGTGCACTTCTCGCTGGCCGAACACGACCACCTGGAAGGCAGCCTGGGCCCGGACCGCCGGCTGCTGATGCGCGACATGTTCGACCTGCCCGACCTGGCCGCGATGGACGACGCCATCGCCAACGGCACCTACGAGACCAGGCCCGGCCAGTCGCACCCGCTGTCGCTGTTCACCGCGCCGCGCGTCGACTACTCGCTGCACCGGCTGCGCCACTACACCGGCACCGCACCCGACCACTTCCAGAACTTCGTGCTGTTCACGAACTACCAGTTCTACATCGACGAATTCGTGCGCCTGGGCCACGAGGCGATGGCCGATCCGGCGAGCGAGTACCTCGCCTTCGTCGAGCCGGGCAACGTGATCACGCGGCGCACCGGCACGGCCCACCGGCCCGGCGACGAGCTCGGCGCGATCCCGCCGCGGCTGCCGCAGATGCCGGCCTACCACCTGGTGCGCGGCGACGGCGCCGGCATCACGATGGTCAACATCGGCGTCGGCCCGGCCAACGCGAAGACGATCACCGACCACATCGCGGTGCTGCGCCCGCATGCGTGGATCATGCTCGGCCACTGCGCCGGGTTGCGCAACACGCAGGCGCTGGGCGACTACGTGCTGGCCCACGGCTACGTGCGCGAGGACCACGTGCTCGACGAAGACCTGCCGCTGTGGGTGCCGATCCCGCCGCTGGCCGAGATCCAGGTCGCGCTGCAGCAGGCAGTGGCCGACATCACGCAGCTCACCGGCTACGAACTGAAGCGCATCCTGCGCACCGGCACGGTCGCCTCCACCGACAACCGCAACTGGGAGCTGCTGCCGCAACGCACGCCGGAGCGCCGCTTCAGCCAGAGCCGGGCAGTGGCGCTCGACATGGAGAGCGCGACGATCGCGGCCAACGGCTTCCGCTTCCGCGTGCCCTACGGCACCTTGCTGTGCGTCAGCGACAAGCCGCTGCACGGCGAGATCAAGCTGCCGGGGATGGCCAACCACTTCTACCGCGAGCGGGTCGACCAGCATTTGCGCATCGGCATGCGGGCGGTGGAGCTGCTGCGGGCGCAGACGGTGGACCAGCTGCACAGCCGCAAGCTGCGCAGCTTCGCCGAGGTCGCGTTCCAGTAGCCCGGATGCCAATCCGGGATTCAGGGTCACGATCCCCGGATTGGCATCCGGGCTACGACACCGCGTAAGGCCGCAGCGCTTCGCGCGTGACGTGCAGCGCCTCGTTCGAGGCGAGCTGCGCCACCAGGTGATCGACGGTCGCCCGCACGCGCGGCGCGACCAGCGCGCGGTGCGGATAGTGCAGCGCCAGTTCGCGATCACCGGCGACGTGCTCGTCGACGAACAGCGCCTTCAGCTCGCCCGACTTCAGCAGCGGCCAAGCCTGCGGCAGCCCGACCTGCACGATGCCCAGGCCCATGCGCGCCGTCTCCACCGCGGCGCCGGTCGAGATCGTCATCACGCAGCGTTCGGGCCACAGGTCGACGGTCGAGCCGTCCGGTTCGCGGAAGGTCCACGGCGACACCTCGCCRCTGAGGAAGCGCACCAGCGCGACGTCGTGCGCCGGCAGGTCTGCCCGGCTGCGCGGCACGCCGCGGGCGGCCAGGTAGGCCGGCGTTGCCACCAGCACCATCTCGAGCCGGCCGACCGGGCGCGACACCAGGCCCGAATCGGTGGCACGGCCGCCGCGCAGCGCGAGGTCGTAGCCCTGCGCGATCAGGTCGACCCGCCGGTCGTCGAAATCCAGGTCCAGGACCAGCCCCGGATGGCGCGTCCTCAGCCCCGGCATCAGCGGCAGCAGGAAATGCTGGCCGTAGTTGCTCGGGCAGGAGATGCGCACGCGGCCGCTCGGTTCGGCGCGTTGCGCCGCCACCGCGTCGACGGCCGCATCGAGCGCATCGATCGCGACGCGCGCCCGCTCGAGGAAGGCCTCGCCCTCGCTCGTCAGCCGCTGCACCCGCGTCGTGCGGTTGAGCAGCCGCACGCCGAGCGAGGCCTCCAGTGACGCGACGTTCTTGCTGACCGCCGCCCCCGAGATGCCCAGCGCCCTGGCCGCCGCGGCGAAGCTGCCGCGGTCGGCGGTCTGCACGAACGACAGGATGGCCGGCACCCGCTGCGCTGCGTCCATTCTCAACCTTGGGTTATGAGTTCAGGAACCGGCGACCATCTTACGTTGTTGATTGACGGCTCGCACACTGCCCCCATCGACATCCCACTGGAGCCTGACATGAGTTCTTCCACCATCGCCATCCTCGGCAACGGCAACGTCGGCACGGCGCTCGCGAAAGGCTTCGTCGCCCGCGGCGACCGCGTGGTGTTCGGCAGCCGCGACACCGGCGGCGAGAAAATCCGCGCGGCACTTGCCGCCGTGCCCGGCAGCACCGCAGCCAGCCTCGTCGATGCCGCCCGACAGGCCGACAGCGCCGTCATCGCGCTGCCTTGGGCCGCGCTGAAGGCGGCATTGACACCCGCCCTCGCTGACGCGCTCGCCGGCAAGACGGTGATCGATGCCGTCAACCCGGTCGATTTCAGCTCGGGCCAGCCGGTGCTCGCGCTCGGCTTCACCGACTCGGCCGGCGAGACGGTGCAGCGGCTGCTGCCGCAGTCGAAGGTCGTGAAGGCCTTCAACATCATCACCGCGTCGCACATGGTGCAGCCGACGCTGGCGGACGGCGAACCGGACATGTTCATCGCCGGCAACGACGCCGGCGCCAAGGCCGAGGTCGCAGCGATCCTGCACCGCTTCGGCTGGCGCAGCGCGATCGACCTCGGCGGCATCGAGCAGGCCCGGTTGCTGGAATCGCTCGCGATGATCTGGATCCGCTACGGCTTCGGCAACAACCACTGGAGCCACGGCTTCAGCCTGCTGAACCGCAAGCCGGACTGATCAGCCCCCCGCGAGCACGCTCTTCGGTTCGAGGAAGGCCTCGAGCCCGAACTCGCCGAACTCGCGGCCCAGGCCCGACTGCTTGAAGCCGCCGAACGGCGCGCGCGGCTCGTTGTGCAGCGCGTTGATCAGCACCCGGCCGGCCTGCAGCCGCGCGGCCACCGCGCGGGCGCGTGCCGGGTTCGACGACGCCACGTACGCCTGCAGCCCGTACACCGTGTCGTTCGCGATCGCGATGGCGTCTTCCTCGTCGCGGTAGCCGATGATGGCCAGCACTGGCCCGAAGATCTCCTCGCGGGCGAGGGTCATGTCGTTGCGCACGTCGGCGAACACCGTCGGGCGGATGAACCAGCCGCGCGGCAGGCCGTCGGGCCGGCCTTCGCCGCCGACCACCAGCCGCGCGCCCTCGGCGAGGCCGATCCCGATGTAGCGCTGCACGCGATCGAACTGCCGCTGGCTCACCATCGGCCCGATCGCGGTCGACGGATCGGCCGGGTCGCCGACGCGCACCTGCGCCACCGCGTCGCCGATGCGTTGCGCGTACGCCGCCATCCGCGCCTGCGGCACCAGGATGCGCGTGCCGGCGATGCAGGCCTGGCCGCTGTTGATGAAGCCGGCCGCGACGGCGAACTTCACCGCCGCCTCGGGGTTCGCGTCGTCGAGGATCACGGTCGGCGACTTGCCGCCGAGCTCGAGCGTGACGCGCTTCATCGTCTCGACGCCGGCGCGCAGGATGCCCTTGCCGACGGCTGTCGAGCCGGTGAACGAGATCTTCGCGACATCGGGGTGCGTGGCGATCTCGGCACCGACCACGTCGCCACGGCCGTTGACGATGTTGAACACGCCCGGCGGCAGGCCGGCCGCATGCAGCGCCTCGGTGACGACCTGGGTCTGGATCGCGCTCATCTCGCTGGGCTTGATCACCGCGCTGCAGCCGGCCGCGATCGCGGTGGCGAGCTTGTTGCAGATGAAGCCGGCGTTCGCATTCCACGGCGTGATCAGCCCGACCACGCCGACCGCTTCCATCACGACCTCGGCGCTGCCGATGCGCCGCTCGAGCGGGTAATCCTCCAGCGTCTGCGCCGCCAGCAGGAAGGCGTCGGCCGCGTACTGCGCGCCCCACTGCGCCCGCGCCACCGGCCCGCCGTACTCGAGGATGGTCGCGTCGCGGATGTCGTCGACGCGCGCCAGCACCGCCTGGTGCAGGCGGCGCAGCATCGCGACGCGCTCGGCCTTCGGGCTGCGCGACAGGCCGGGCAGCGCGCGCCGGGCCGCGGCAATCGCGCGGCGGGCGTCTTCGGCATCGCCGAGCGCGACCTGGCCGATGCGCTCCTCGGTGGCGGGGTTGAAGAGGTCGAAACGCTCCTGGCCGTGCGGGGCCACGAAGGCGCCGTCGATGTAGATCCGGGTGATGTCGTGCATGTCGATGTCCTGTGCAATGAAGGGATGCATCGAATCTAGAGGCCGGGCATTGATTTGATAAGCTGCACGAATCCAGACGACTCGTTCTGGTAATCAGGACAATGCACAAATCAGGCCTCGTCGAACTGGAAGCGGTGCTGGCCGTGGCGCGGCACGGCAGCTTCCGTGCAGCCGCCACCGACATGGGCATGTCGACCTCGGCGCTGAGCGGCGCGGTGGCCGGGCTCGAGGCTCGCCTCGGCGTGCGCCTGTTCAACCGCACGACGCGCAGCGTGGCGCTGTCCGAGGCCGGCGAGCAGTTCGTCGCGCGCATCGCGCCGGCGCTGGGCGACATCCGCGGCGCGATGGAGGCAGTGAACCTGCTGCGCGACACGCCGACCGGCACGCTGCGGCTGAACACCTCGGTCGGCGCGGCGCGCATCGTGTTCGAGCCGATCGTGCTCGAGTTCCTGAAGCGCTACCCGCAGATGCAGGTCGACCTGGTCACCGAAGGGCGGCTGATCGACATCGTCGCCGAGGGCTACGACGCCGGCATCCGGGTGGCCGACACGGTGCCGCGCGACATGATCGCGGTGCCGATGAGCGGTGACATGCGAATGGCGGTGGTGGCGTCGCACGACTACGTGGCGGCGCACGGCAGTGCCGGCACGCCGGGCGAGTTGATGAACCACCGCTGCATCCGCTGGCGCCTCGCGAGCGGCGCACGCTACCGCTGGGAATTCGAGCGGCATGGCGAATCGCTGACGCTGGACGTGCCCGGCCCGATCACGCTCGACGAGCCGTCACTGATGCGCAGCGCGGTCCATGCCGGGGTCGGTGTCGGCTACCTGTCGGAGCTGCACGTCGGCGACGACCTGAAGCAGGGACGGCTGGTGCGCATGCTCGCGGACTGGACGCCGCCCTACCCCGGCATCTGCCTGTACTACCCGACGCGCCGGCACGTGCCGGCAGGGTTGCGGGCGTTCATCGAACTCATCCGCGAAAAGTCCCGTTCGGACTGAGCTTGTCGAAGGCCATGCGTGCTTTGGAAACGACCCTTCGACAGACGGGCCTTCGACAGGCTCAGTCCCTGCTCAGGGCGAACGGGGACGGGCCGTTCCTGAGGCGCTACAGGAAATACGGCCGCTCGTCGGCGAACAGCAACCGGCGCGCCGCATCGCGCCACGCCGACGGCGCCTCGCGACCGAGCAGCACGACGCCGGCCGCGTAGGCGTGCACGCGCCACTGGAACGACATCTCGGCCAGCACGCGATCGGCCACGCCGACATCGCGCGTCTTCTGCAGCTGCTCGAAGAACACCCGCATCAGCGCCGCATCGGTCGGCGAGCGGCGCGCGACGGCGGCGACGAAGGGCTCGATGTCCTGCCCGCCGCGTGCCGCGACAGCAGCAGCCAGCCATGCGGTCGCATCGTCGACACCGCTGTCCGTCGGCAACGCGATCGCCCGCAGGACCAGTGGCTGATCCGCACCGTCGGAGGCCGCCGCCAGCCGCAGCAGGCGGGCCTGGCGGTGCGCGGACCCGGCGCCTGCCGCCTTCAGCGCGGCGTCGATGCGGCCACGCGCCAACTCGGTGTACTCGGTCGGCAGGCCTTCCTCGGCGGTCGCGGTCCCGCCCTCCATCGCCAGGCGCGCGCGCAGCACCGGCGACGCCTGGGTCAGCTCGGCCATGCGCTTCGCGTCGTCCTGCTTCAGGAAGCGGCGCAGCCGCGCCTCGTCGATCGCGATGTACGCAGCCAGCGACGCCATGCGCCCGCGCGCTTCGCCCAGGCCGGCCAGGCCGGCGTCGAGGCGGCCGAAGTCGAGTTCGGAATACGCTGCCGCATAGCCGAACCACGCGTGCGCCGGCCAGCGCGCATGGCCGTCGATGAAGGCCTGCCACTTCTGCGGGCTCTCGGTGTCGCAGCGCACCGCGGCGTAGCGCAGGTTCGGGTTGTCGGGCGCGGCGCGGCTGGCGGCCATGTGGCGCGCACAGACCTCGGTGTGCGCAGCGCCCTGCGCGCCGTCCTGCTCGGCCCGCAGCGACGCCACCTCGTCGGGCGCCCCCTTCAGCCGCTCGCGCACCAGCGCCAGCAGTTGCGCGTTGTCGCCGACCATCCCGAGCCACGGCACCACGGCCCCGCTGCCGGCGGCATCCCAGCGCAGGTGCGTGGCGATCAGCTGCCGCCGCTGCGCGTCGTTGGCCAGCGCATCGAGCTGCCGGTCGGGCGGCATGTCGGCCAGCCCCTGCAGCACGGTGCGCGTGCCGCCGCCGCCCTTGGTGCTGATCGACTTCGGCGGCTCCTCGAACACATGCTCGGCACCGGTCGACGACCAGCGCGGCGTGCCGAGCATGCGCTCGGGAATGCTCTGCGTGCGGCCGTACACCGCGGTCCACTCGACCAGCGGCGCGGCCGACGCGACGTTGTAGACGTAGGTGCCGAAGCTGCCCTTCGCATCGGCCTCGAACGATTCGATCAGCGCGCCCTTCGGCGTGCGCGACTCGACCTGCACCATGTGCCCGGCCGGCAGCGTGAGCCGCTGCAGTGCATTCGGTGCGACGGCCAGCGGCGGGCGCCCGGCCACCGTCACCTGCACCGGCGTGCCCAGCCCGTTGTAGACGACGATCTGCGCATCGCCGACCGAGCCGCCCAGGCCCAGCACCGCGGCGATGATGCCGCCGGCCACGCCGAGCCGCGCGAGCGCCGGCACGGCGCCGTCGGC
>NZ_JBFUGN010000152.1:0-9403 GCF_056402895.1 Rhizobacter sp. P3_B12
CGGCCGCTCCGTGGCTGGCCGCGCTGCCGGTGCGCGAGGCGCTGGCCGGCGCGCAGGTCGAGGAGCCGCTCGCCGATGCGGTGCGCGGTGCGCTGGCCGCGGCCATCGCCAACAGCGCGCCGCCCAAGCCCGTCTTCGTCACCACCGAGGCCCGCCTGGCCTACCTGCGCTGGCTCGGCGAGATGAGCAGCCGCCTGAAGAAGCGCAAGGCCGAGCACGTCACGCGCATCGAGTTCCTCGACACGCTGTGGTACGAGAGCACGCGCGCCGGCCTCGAACCCGCGCTGATGCTGGGCCTGGTGCAGGTGGAGAGCGGCTTTCGCAAGTACGCGATCAGCAGCGTCGGTGCACGCGGCTACATGCAGGTGATGCCGTTCTGGGCGCGGCTGATCGGCAATGGCGACGTGAGCCGGCTGTTCCACATGCAGACCAACCTGCGCTTCGGCTGCGTGATCATGCGGCACTACCTCGATGTGGAGCGCGGCGACCTGTACATGGCGCTCGGCCGCTACAACGGCAGCCGCGGCAAGCCGGAGTATCCGAACCTGGTGTTCGGCGCCAAGAAATACTGGGACTACAAGGCGAGCTAGAGGCCGGTCCACGGCGTGGGCATCGCGGCCTCCACGCCCAGCATCGACAGCACCCGCTCGACGGTCTCGTTCACCAGCTCGTCGATCGTCGTCGGCCGGTGGTAGAACGCCGGCAGCGGCGGGAAGATCACGCCGCCCATCTCGGTCACCGCGGTCATGTTGCGCAGGTGCGCCAGGTTGAACGGCGTCTCGCGCACCATCAGCACGAGGCGGCGGCGCTCCTTCAGCGTCACGTCGGCGGCGCGCGCCAGCAGGCTGTCGGAGAAGCCGTGCGCCACCGCGGCCAGCGTCTTCATCGAGCACGGCGCGATCACCATCGCCGAACTCGCGAACGAACCGCTGGCGATCGCGGCGCCGACATCGGCCGGGTTGTACGCGGTGTGCGCCAGCGATTCGAGTTCGCGCCGGTCGAGGCCGAGTTCGTGGTGAACGTTCAGCACTCCGGCCGGGCTGGCCACCAGGTGGGTCTCGCAGCCGAGCGCCTTCAGCCGCTGCAGCAGCCGCACGGCATAGACCGCGCCGCTGGCGCCGGTGACGCCGACGACGATGCGCTGCGGCACCTGGATCAGACCTTGGCGCCCAGCACCTGCTGCAGCTCGCCCGCCTGGTACATCTCCATCATGATGTCCGAGCCGCCGACGAACTCGCCGTTCACGTACAGCTGCGGGATGGTGGGCCAGTTCGCGTAGTCCTTGATGCCCTGGCGCACGCCTTCGTCCTCGAGGACGTTGACGGTCTTCAGGTCGGTCACGCCGCRGGCCTTCAGCACCTGCACCGCGCGGCCGGAAAAACCGCACATCGGGAATTGYGCCGTCCCCTTCATGAACAGGACCACGCGGTTCTGCTTGACGAGGTCATCGATGCGTTGCTGTACGTCGCTCATGGTCTGGCGCCGGCGGGCCCGGCAGAGTTCAAGGTGGAAGGGACGACGTTATACGGCAAACCGCGTGCCGTTCGCGCCGACACCCGGCATGTCCCCGGGCGAAATGCGCCTTCAGAACGAGTACGACACGCCGAGCTGCAAGACCGGCTGCAGCCGCAGCTCGCGCACCTGGTCGTCCAGGCTCTGGCCGAGATTGCGCCCGAAGCGGCTGGCCAGCACGCCGACATCGGCAGAGAAGCCCCATCCGCCCTTGACCGACAGCCCGGTGTAGCCGATGCCGACATAGGGCGAGGTGGCGCTGTCGGTGCTGCCGTCGGGCGCGGGATTGATGCGGCGGTCGATGCTGAACTGGCCACCGCTGCCGGGACCGCTCCACGGCGAGGAGCGCGGACCGAACAGCACGCCGCTGGTGGCGCGCAACCCACCGGCGGCGCCCTGGTTGAAGGCGGGGGTCAGGTAGTAGTCGGCCATCAGGCTCAGGCTGCTGAGCTTCAGGCTGGTGGGGTCGAAGCCCGGCGCGTCGATGCGCAGGCCGGGACTGGCGGTGCCGAGGCTCACGCGGCCCTGCAGCTTGCTCCAGCCGAGGCCGTTGCCGCCTCCACTGCCGCCGGCGTCGAGGGCCATCGCCGCCTGCGCGCCGAGCGCCAGGGCGCCGACGCCGATCCACTTCCACCTCGGGTTCCACATGGCGACTCTCCTTGCGACGGGTGTGACGGGAGACGAACCTGCGGGCCGCTGAAGGCCTCGGGACCATGCTACGCCGGCGGCACCCGCTTGTGGGTGGCGTCCCCGCGACTGAGTGGAAACAGTCGTGAGTGTGTGCGGTTCTGCCGGTGGCGGGCTCAGCGCGTGGCCTGCCGCCAACGGCCGCCGGTGCAGCGGTCGTTGCCGCCCAGGTCGCGCCGGGTGCTCACGTCCTGCAGCCCGGCCGCGGCCAGCAGGGCTTGCACGGCAACCGCCTGGTCGTGCCCGTGCTCCAGCAACAGCCAGCATCCATCGTGCAAGTGGGCACTGGCACCAGCGGCGATCTCGCGCAGCGAATCCAGGCCGTCTCCGCCCGGCGTCAGCGCCTGCAGGGGTTCGTGGCGGAGTGCATCGAGGTGATGGTCGTCGCCCGCGATGTAGGGCGGGTTGCTGACGACCAGCTCGAAGCGGCGTCCCGCAACCGGTGTCCACCAGTGGCCGGGCCGCAACGCGATCGGCAGGCCCAGGGCCTGTGCATTGGATTCGGCGACCGCCAGCGCGTCGGGGCTGGCGTCGACGGCGGTGAGGTCGGCGCGCGGGCAGCGGTGCTTGATCGCGAGCGCGATGGCGCCGGAGCCGGTCCCCAGGTCGAGCACCTGCGGCCGGCCGGTGGCCGCGAGTTCGGTGCCGAGCAGTTCCAGGGCCCAGTCGACCAGCGTCTCGGTGTCTGGTCGCGGCACCAGCACCGCCGGCGAGACCTGCAGCGTCAGGCCGTGGAACTCCTGGCGGCCCAGCAGGTAGGCCACCGGCTCGCCGGCGCTGCGGCGCGCGACCAGCGTGTCGAATTGCGCGGCCCGGTCCGGCGCCAGCGCGTCGTCGCCATGGGCCATCAGCCAGCTGCGGTCGCGGCCGAGCACGGCGGCGAGCAGCAGCTGCGCGTCCAGCCGGTCGAGCCCGGCGGCACGTGCGCCTGCCAGCGCCGCGTCGACGGTGCCCGGGATCACGCGCCGCGCCCTTCCAGCTCGGCCAGCTGCTCGGCGGCGCTGGCCGCCTGCAGCGCGGCCACCACGTCGTCGAGCTCGCCTTCCATCACCGACTGCAGCTTGTAGAGCGTCAGGTTGATGCGGTGGTCGGTCAGCCGGCCCTGCGGAAAGTTGTAGGTGCGGATGCGGTCGCTGCGGTCACCGCTGCCGATCAGCCCCTTGCGCGTGGCCGCCTCCTTGGCGGCGCGCTCGCTGCGGTCCTTCTCGCGCAGCCGCGCCGCCAGCACGGCCAGCGCCTTCGCCTTGTTGCGGTGCTGCGAGCGGTCGTCCTGGCATTCTGCGACCAGCCCGGTCGGCAGGTGGGTGATGCGGATCGCGCTGTCGGTCTTGTTGACGTGCTGGCCGCCGGCGCCGCTCGCGCGGAAGGTGTCGATGCGCAGGTCGGCCGGGTTCAGCTGGATCTCCTCGGCCTCGTCGGGCTCCGGCATCGCCGCGACGGTGCAGGCGCTGGTGTGGATGCGCCCCTGCGTCTCGGTCTGCGGAACGCGCTGCACGCGGTGCCCGCCCGATTCGAACTTCAGCCGCGCGTACACGTCGTCGCCGTCGACGCGCAGCACCACTTCCTTGTAGCCGCCGAGATCGGACATGCTCTCCGACATCAGCTCGGTGCGCCAGCCGCAGCGCTCCGCATAGCGGGTGTACATGCGCAGCAGGTCGGCGGCGAACAGCGCCGATTCGTCGCCGCCGGTGCCGGCGCGGATCTCGAGGAAGGCATTGCGGCCGTCGTCCGGATCGCGCGGCAGCAGCGCGGTCTGCAGCTCGCCTTGCAGGCGTTCGAGGTCGGCCTCGGCGGCGGCGATCTCCTCGCGCGCCATCTCGGCGAGGTCCGCGTCGGCCAGCATCTCGCGCGCGGCCAGCAGGTCGCGCTCGCGCTGCTGGTAGCGGCGAAAGCGCTGCACCACGCCGTCGACCTCGGCGTGCTCGCGCGTCAGGCCGCGGAAGCGGTTCATGTCGCTGACCACCGAGGGGTCGGCGAGCGTCGCGTCGAGTTCGCTCAGCCGCAACGCGAGGCGTTCGAACTGCTGGCGGAGGGTGTCTTTCATCGGGGCTCCGGAAAAGGTTCGCGGAGCTGGCGCGCGGCCGAAGCCGCAACAGGGTGCGCCCGCCCCGCCGTTCATGCGGCGGACGACGGGGCGTCGCTAGTGGTGGCCGTCGCCCGGCTTGCGGGGGGCACCGCGCAGGAACAGGCGGGACACCGTCTGCGCGAGCGCGGCGCGTTGTTCGCCGTCGGCGGCATGCAGTTCAGCCAGCGTGCCGTGCAGCATCTTCTGGGTCAGGCCGCGGGTCAGCGCATCGAGCACCACATCGAGGTCCTCGCCCTTCGCGAGCATCTTGCGGGCGCGCGCGATCTCGGCGGCGCGCCAGTCGTCGGCCTGCGCATTCAGCGCCTGGATCAGCGGCACGGTGCCGCGCTGGTCGAGCCAGTGCACGAAGCTCTGCACGCCGCTCTCGATGATGACTTCGGCCTGCTGGACCGCGGCCTGGCGCTTCTCGCCGGCGGTCTGCACCAGTGCCGACAGGTCGTCGACGGTGTAGAGGTAGACGTCGTTCAGCCGCGAGACCTCGGGTTCGATGTCGCGCGGCACGGCCAGGTCGACCATGAACATCGGCCGGTGCTTGCGCGCCTTCAGCGCGCGCTCGACGGCGCCCAGGCCGATGATCGGCAGCGAACTGGCGGTGCACGAGATGACGGCGTCGAATTCGCCGAGCCGGGCCGGCAGGTCGGACAGGCGGATCGCCTCGGCGCCGAAGCGGCTGGCCAGCTTCTCGCCGCGATCGAGTGTGCGGTTGGCCACGGCCATCGCGCGCGGCGCGCGGGCCGCGAAGTGCGTGGCGACCAACTCGATCATCTCGCCGGCGCCGACGAACAGCACCTTGGTCTCGCGCAGGTCCTCGAACAGCTGCGACGCCAGGCGCACCGCGGCGGCGGCCATGCTGATCGAGTGCGAGCCGATCTCGGTGGAGGTGCGCACGTCTTTCGCGACCGCGAACGAGCGCTGGAACATCTGGTGCAGCGTGGTGCCCAGCGTGCCGGCGGTGCTGGCCTCGCGCACCGCCTGCTTCATCTGGCCGAGGATCTGCGGCTCGCCCAGCACCATCGAATCGAGGCCGCTCGCGACGCGGAAGGCATGGCGCGCTGCGGCACCGCCCTCCAGCACGTAGGCGTGGTCCATGAAGTGGTGGCTCGCCACGCCCCCCACGCCGGCCAGCCAGTCGATGGCCGGGCGCACCAGCGCCGGCTCGGCCGCGCAGTACAGCTCGGTGCGGTTGCAGGTGGACAGGATCGCCGCCTCGGGGCTGCCGCTCGGGCGCGCAACCCGCTCGCGGAAGCCCTGCAGGGTCGGCGCCAACTGCTCGAGCGTGAACGCAAAACGGCCCCGCAAATCCAGCGGAGCCGTCGTGTGGTTCAGGCCGAGGGCGAAGACACTCATGGGCAGATTATAAAATTTGCAACGCCGTCGGGCGTTTGCCGATTCTCAAGACCGTCATAGGCGCTGACGATTCGTCACAATAACGCGGTTTATCGGCAACTTCCGGGCCAGCTTTCGCGAGAACCAGTCGATGGGACCTTTGGACGCACTGTGGCACCTGTTGAATTTCCTCGGACCCGCCTTCGGTGTCACCGCGCTGGCGTCGGCATTGACCAAGCTGCTGTGGCGGCGTGAGCTGGCGAACGTCCGCTGGGCGCGGCTGTGGCTGTGGTCGGCGGGCGTGGCCAGCGTGGTGACCATCGTCGGCCTGGCCTGGCTGGGCCGAGACGGCAAGATGGCCACCTATGGCGCGATGGTCGTCGGCTGTGCGCTCACCCTCTGGTGGGCCGGCTTCGGCCCTGGCCGCCGCTAAGCCACCACCTCTTCCTCCAGCGTCACCACCTCGCCGCGCAGCGAATGCGGGTAGGCCAGCGTGATGTTCACGTCGATCATCTGCCCGACCAGCCGTGCCGGCCCGGCGAAGTTGACGATGCGGTTGCACTCGGTGCGGCCCATCAGCTCGTTCGCATCCTTGCGCGACGGGCCCTCGACCAGGATGCGCTGAACCGTGCCGACGCGCGACTGCCCGATGCGGCGCTGGTTGTCCTCGATCACCGCCTGCAGGTGCTGCAGCCGCGCGAGCTTGGTGGCGTGCGGCGTGTCGTCGGCGAGCGCCGCGGCCGGCGTGCCGGGGCGCGGGCTGTAGATGAAGCTGAAGCTCGAATCGAAGCCGACGTCGTCGATCAGCTTCATCATCCTCGTGAAGTCGTCCTCGGTCTCGCCGGGGAAGCCGACGATGAAGTCGCTCGACAGGCTGATGTCCGGCCGCACCGCGCGCAGCTTGCGGATCGTGCTCTTGTACTCGAGCACCGTGTAGCCGCGCTTCATCGCCATCAGGATGCGGTCGCTGCCGTGCTGCACCGGCAGGTGCAGGTGGTTGACGAGCTGCGGCACGCGGCCGTACACCTCCACGAGCCGGCTCGTGAACTCGTTCGGGTGGCTGGTGGTGTAGCGGATGCGCTGGATGCCGGGGATCGCGGCGACGTACTCGATCAGCAGCGCGAAATCGGCGATCTCGGCGGTATCGCCCATCGCGCCGCGGTAGGCGTTGACGTTCTGGCCCAGCAGCGTCACTTCCTTGACGCCCTGGTCGGCCAGGCCCGCCACCTCGACCAGCACGTCGTCGAACGGCCGCGAGACCTCTTCGCCGCGGGTGTACGGCACGACGCAGTAGCTGCAGTATTTCGAGCAGCCTTCCATGATCGAGACGAAGGCCGTCGCGCCCTCGACGCGCGCCGGCGGCAGGTGGTCGAACTTCTCGATCTCGGGGAAGCTGATGTCGACCTGCTGGCGCTGCTGCCGCTGGCGCTGCTTCAGCAGCTCGGGCAGGCGGTGCAGCGTCTGCGGGCCGAACACCACGTCGACGTACGGCGCGCGCTCGATGATGGCCGCGCCTTCCTGGCTCGCGACGCAGCCGCCGACGCCGATCATCACGCCCTTGGCCTTCAGGTGCTTGACGCGGCCGAGGTCGCTGAACACCTTCTCCTGCGCCTTCTCGCGCACCGAGCAGGTGTTGAACAGGATCAGGTCGGCCTGCTCCGGATCCTGCGTGGGTTCGTAGCCTTCGGCCGCGTGCATGACGTCGGACATCTTGTCCGAGTCGTACTCGTTCATCTGGCAGCCGAAGGTCTTGATGTAGACCTTCTTGGTGCGTTGTTCCATGGCGACCTCGTCAGGGCTTGGTCCAGACCTGGGCCGCTGCATCGAAGCTCCAGGCCTGCGTCTGCTCGACCGTGGTCGGCCACGGCACGACCTTGATCTCGTCGTCGCGCAGGATCCACACGTCCTTGATCAGCCCGGTGAACTCGGTGGTGTAGTGCACGACCAGCTTGTTGCCGACCAGCGGGCCGGTCAGCACCAGCAGGTTGTTCTGGCCGCGGATGCGCACGCCCGGGGCGAGCTGCGCCGGCTTGCCGTTCAGCGTGACCAGCGGCGGGCTGTCGAAGGCGATCACGCCGCGCAGGGCGTTCTGCGGGAACGGGCGCTGCGCCTGGGCGGCGGCGGGCAGGGCGGTGCAGGCGAAGGCGAGGGCTGCGGTCGCAGCGATCACACAGCGGTACATGGTGTTGATCCAGTGGCTGTCGGTCAGACGGAACGGGGATTCTAGGCCCCACACTCGGGGCCATGATCGAACCGCTGCTGCTGACCTCCGCCCGCGTCTCCACCTTCGACGGCACCCTCCCGCTGACCGGCGCGAGCGGCTTCTTCTTCGAGCGCGACGGGCGGCTCTTCCTCGTCACCAGTCGCCACGTGCTGATCGACGCGCCGAGCAAGCACTACCCGAGTCGCATCGAGATCGAGCTGCACACCGATGCCGTCAACCTGACCCGCTCGATCGGGCTGTCGATGCTGCTGTACCGCGACGGCAAGAGCGTGTGGCGCCAGGGGCGCGACGCCGGCGGCGAGATCGACGTCGCGGTGCTCGAGATCGAGCGCTCGGCGCTGCCGGCCGGCGTGGCGATGGTGCCGTTCACGCCCGACCACCTGCAGCATTCGCTCGACGAGGTGGAGGTCGGCAGCTCGCTGCTGGTGGTGGGCTTCCCGCTCGGCTTCCACGACGTGGTGCACCACCTGCCGGTGGTGCGGCAGGCGGCGATCGCGTCGTCGTTCGGCGTGCGCTTCCAGGGCCAGGGCTACTTCCTGACCGATGCGCGCACGCACCGCGGCACCAGCGGCGCACCGGTCGTGATGCGTCATCCGCAAGGCGGCGCGCTGCCGTGGAAGCTGCTCGGGATCCACTCGTCGCGCATGGACATGGGCGGGCGCGACCTCGAACACGACGAATCGCTGGGCCTGAACTGCGCCTGGTACGCCGACATCCTGATGACGCTGACCGACGACGAGGCGGCCGTCGCCCCGTGACGCTCGCGGCGGTGGCGAGCCCGCGGCGGGCAAATCTCCTTGAAATCGTCACAGGTATGTCGGATCGCGGTGGTACTGTCGGAGGGTTCGCCGTTCAAAGTCGTTCCCGAAAGGCCTCATGAGCATGACCCGTTCCGCGCCTCGCCGACCCTCGACCGATGCGCCCGCCGTCTTCAAGGCGCCCCCCGCGACCCCCGCGGCTCTCAAACGACAGGCGCTGCGCAATGCCTTGCTCGGCACGGTGGAACTGCTGCAGCACCGGCAGGCGGAACAGATCAATGCGAAGCTGATCGACGAGTACGTGGCACTCGACTGGTTCGAGTGGCGCGGCGGCTCGCTGCAGATCACGCTGACGGGCCAGAACATCTGCAAGCAGATCCGCAGCGGCCTCGTCTGAGGGGGTGATGCCCGGTGCGTTCGCATAGCCCAGCAGGGCTTTGCGAGCGGATCGCTGCCGGCCTGCGCGTAAAATCCACTCCGTAGGCATGCATAAGACCGTCTTTCAGCAAGTCCTCATCCCTGTCCCCGGGCCAGTTCCGGGGATGCCGGTTGACAGTCCCATCGTTGATTTTCTTGGCGTCTCTGCACTGCGCGGCATGTGCTGCGCATGACTCGAAAGGAATCGACATGACGACTCAAACTCAAACCGGCACCGTGAAGTGGTTCGACGAAGGCAAGGGCTTCGGCTTCATCACGCCGGACGGCGGCGGCAAGGACCTGTTCGCCCACTTCAGCCAGATCCAGGGCGGCGGCTTCAAGAGCCTGGCTGAAAGCCAGCGCGTTCAATTCGAGGTGACGCAGGGCCAGAAG